>DASXGF010000372.1:0-4020 GCA_036489275.1 Myxococcaceae bacterium
GTTCAGCCGCCGCGCGAGCTCGACCATCGTTGGTGAAATGTCGACGCCCGTCACGTGATCGAAACGCTTCGCAAGCGCCTGAGTGAGCCGGCCCACGCCACAGCCGAAGTCGACAGCCGAGCCACCACTCACCTCGATGCCCGCCGCAGCGAAGCGCTCGAACCATGCGGCAACCTGCGTTTCACCCGCTGCGAAGAACTCCTCGAGCTTCCATCCTCGCCCGCGCTTGTCCTGCTCACTCAGGATCGCCCAGAGTGGGTCGCTCTTCGCCTGCGCCTCCCAGACTTTCTGTAAGTCGCGAAGCTCTTCAGCCCGCGGAACGACAGTCCCTCGAGCGGGGCGAAGAAAGGGCGGCCGCAGATAGACGCTCTTGAGGATTGGAAAGCGCTGCCGAGCTTGGTGAAGGATGGAACGGAGTCGTTCTTCGAGCATGGCGAGCTCCCAGGGCCCCCCCTCAGCTCCGAGGAGTCGGATGGATCGGGGCCAACCTGCCGGAACGTTTGGGCTGGGGCCAACTTTCACTGTCCACGCTGCGGTGGCTTCCGCCGAGTCGTCGCCGTCGGCCATGCTACGCGCAGCGCGTCGACCCTCGCAACGGGCCACGCCTTCCGCGCCCGGTTGAGCGATGCTCAGCTCGGGAGGGCCGCCATGGAGTCACTCACCTTCGTCCGGGAGCTGGAGGCCTTCAAGAACGAGCGCCTCGCGCCGATCGTGGGGGCGGGCCGGATCTCGCTCGAGGACGGCGCCCCCGGCGACGGGAAGAAGATGCTGCAGATCGCCCTGGCCAACGAGATCAGCGTCAGCGAGCTCGCGGCGCGCTGGATGCCGAGCACGCCGGAGATCGACGTCAAGCTCGCCCTGGCGAAGCAGGCCGGCGACGAGGCGTCCCACTTCCGGCTCGTGGCCGACCGGCTCTCCGCGCTCGGCTTCGACGTCGCCGGATTCCAGGGTCCCGGGGAGAGCCCGCTCTTCGCCTACCTCACCGGGCTCTCCTCCACGGTGGAGCGCATCGCCGCGGGGCTCTTCACGCTGGAGTCCATCGCCTACGGCGTCAACGAGAACTTCATCGCCTTCTGCGCTCGGGAAGGCGACTCCGAGACGGTCCGCATCTACCGCGAGTACATCCAGCCCGACGAGCAAGCGCACCAGCAGCTCGGGCAAAGGTTGCTCGAGAAGTACGCGACCACGGCCGACCTCCAGCAGGCAGCGCGACGGACCGTGGACCGGGTGCTGGAGATCGCGGCCGCCTCTCGCGCCCAGGCCGCTCGGCGGGTAGGCAGCGCCTGCTTTCCGGGATGCTGAGCGGGGCCGAGTCGAAGTAGGAAGCCCTCCCATGCCCCGTACGGCGAAGAGGAAGGTATCGAGGACCGGAGCAGCCAGGCGGTCTGCTCGCGCCCGTTCGGGCCGACGGGCGGTCGTGCTCGTCGCCACCCGGAAGGGGGCGTGGATCTATCACGGCGATGCCGCGCGGAAGTCCTGGCGCGCCGACGGGCCGCACTTCCTGGGGCACATCATCCAGCACGTCGTGCTCGACCCACGCGACGGGAGAACGCTCCTCGCGGCGGCGAAGACCGGACACCTCGGTCCGACCGTCTTTCGCTCCACCGACTTCGGCCGGAACTGGAAGGAAGCAGCGAAGCCGCCGGCCTTTGCCAAGGCGCCCGAGGCTCAAAAGGGCCGAGCGGTGGACCACACCTTCTGGCTGACGCCCTGCCACGCCAACGAGCCGGACGCCTGGTACGCGGGGACCTCGCCGCAGGGCATGTTCCGGTCCGACGACGGCGGTGTCACGTGGGAGCCGCTGCCCGGCCTCAACGACAACGCCCAGTACCGCACGTACATGGGTGACGAGCAGGGCGGCACCCCGGACGGGCCCAAGCTGCATTCGGTCATCGTCGACCCGCGCGATCCGGCGCACCTCTACATGGCCATGTCCAGCGGCGGGGTGCACGAGTCGCGCGACAAGGGCCGCACCTGGACCCCCATCGTCCAGGGAATGGAGGTGGTGGAGAGCTTCGACCCGGCCAACATCGCCTTCCACGATCCGCACTGCGTGCGGCTCTGCCCGAGCAACCCGGACCGGCTCTACCAGCAGAACCACTGCGGGATTTATCGTCTCGACCGGCCGTCTACCACGTGGATCCGAATCGGGAAGAGCATGCCGGAGAAGATCGGCGACATTGGATTCCCGATGGTGCTCCATCCGCGCGATGCAGACACGGCCTGGGTATTCCCCATGGACGGGACGCAGGTCTGGCCGCGCACCAGCCCGGGCGGCATCCCGTCCGTCTACGTGACGCGCAACGGCGGCGGGGGCTGGAAGCGGCTCACCTCCGGGCTGCCCGAGGGCCAGGCGTGGTGGACGGTGAAGCGCCAGGCGATGAGCGGGGACGCGCTGGATCCGGTGGGCCTCTACTTCGGGACAACGAGCGGCGAATTATGGGCGAGCCGTGACGAGGGAAACCGGTGGACCTGCGTCGCTCGGAACCTTCCGGAGATCTATGCGGTGGAGGCCGGGGAGGTCGCATGAAGGTCGTGATTCCTGGTCCGCTGCTCTCGTACACCGGGAAGCGGGAGGTGGAGGCCAGCGGGGCCACGCTCGGGGAGCTGCTCGCCGACCTCGACCGGCAGTGCCCGGGTTTCCGCTTCCGGGTCGTGGACGAGCAGGACCGTCTCCGTCAGCACGTGCGCTTCTTCGTCAACGGCGAGCAGGTCTTCGAGACGGGCACCCCGCTCCGTCCAACCGATGCGGTGCAGCTCGTCCAGGCCCTGGCCGGAGGTTGAAGCACGCCGCGGCCGGCTACCTTCCGCTGCATCGCTGAACCTCACGACGTCGCGGAACGGCCAGCGGACCGGCCTGGACCTGGGTGATCAACTCGGGCGCGATGGTCGTATGGCCCGAGTGAGTTCAGCTAGTTAGAAGGGCTCCCTCGCACGCCGGAGGTCACCGGCTGCGGTCCCGTTCTCCACGCTCCGGGCTGCGGTGAGTGCTCGGAATCTCGGCTGTAGTATCGACCCGATGGCAATGCGCCGGGACCATGGTGACGTCCCCGCCCCGCCCGAGGCGGGGGCGATGCTGGAAGAAGCTGCGGGCGAAACCACCGCAACCGCCGACCTCAACGAGGTCGCGTTCTCCTCGAGTGTCCAGCGCTTCCGCCTGCGAGTCGTCGAGGGTAGCGAGATCGACCAGGTCCACGAGTCACAGATGGACCTGGTCCAGATCGGCAGCCATGCGTTGAACGATCTCCGTCTGAGCGAAAGCACGGTGTCGCGCTTTCATTGCGAGGTCTTCGTTGACCACCGGGACCCGGGGAACACGGCCCGTCCAGCCCAGGTCCAGGTCTGGCTAAGGGACCTCGGGAGTCGGAACGGTACGCGGGTGGATGGTGTGCTGGTGAAGGAGGCGGCGCTCCGGCAGGGCAGCCTGATCAGGCTCGGAAACGTGACACTTCGTTTCGAGCCATGCCGGGAGAGCAATCGCATCCCCGTCTCCGAGGCGCGGAGCTTTGGATCTCTGGTCGGAGGCTCCATCGTCGCGCGCACGAGCTTCGCCCTGATGGAGCGCGCGGCAGGGTCCCGAGCCAGCATCCTTCTCGAGGGAGAGACCGGCACCGGAAAGAGCCAGGCCGCCGAGTCCATCCATCGCTCGAGCAACAGGCGCGACTTCCCTTTTCTGGTCGTGGACTGCGGAGCGATTCCCGCCTCCCTGCTCGAATCAGAGCTGTTCGGTCATGAGAAGGGAGCCTTCACCGGCGCGAGCAGCCAGCAGCTCGGAATCTTCGAGGAGGCGAAGGGCGGGACAGTCCTGCTCGACGAGATCGGTGAGCTACCGCTCGAGCTGCAACCGAAGCTCCTCCACGTTCTCGAGGAGGCGGAGATCCGGCGCCTGGGGCGGCCCGGGTACGTCCCCGTGGACGTGCGGATCATCGCTGCCACGCACCGTGACCTGCGGGCCGAGGTGAACGCGCAGCGCTTCCGCTCGGATCTCTACTGGCGTCTCGCGGTGATGCGGATCGTCCT
>DASXGF010000391.1:0-4023 GCA_036489275.1 Myxococcaceae bacterium
CCTCACCGCCCGCTTCGTGAATCTGGTGGAGGAAGGCGTCGACCTCGCGGTGCGGGCCGGGCCGCTGCGGGACAGCTCGCTCATCGCCCGGAGGGTGAATGGTCTCGAGGCCTGGCTCTTCGCCAGCCCGGCCTACCTCGACGCGCGGGGAACCCCGACCTCGCTCACCGACCTCGCCAAGCACGACTGCGTGCTCTTCCGGCCGAAGCGGGGCGAGAGCGAGTGGACGCTGCTGGGGCCCGGCGGCCAGACCCGGATGGCGGCGCGGGGACCGGTGGCTGCGGACGACTTCAGCTTCCTGCGCGAGGCGGTGCTGGCCGGCGCGGGCGTCGGCCTTCTGCCCGCGGTGCAGTGCGAGCAGGACGTCGCCCGGGGACGTCTGGTGCGGCTCCTGCCGGGGTACACCGGGCCGTCGGCGCCGCTGCACGTGGTCTGGCCGGCGTCGCGACACGTGCCGAAACGTGTGGTGCTGGTACGCGAATGGCTGGTGAAGTCGCTCGGCGCCATCGAGCCTACATCCGACGATCGGGACGGGTGAGAGAGTCGCGCCGAAGGTGCGTTCCGCTCGCCCTGGGGCATTCCAGTCCCGTGACGCACGTTCACTCTTGTCAGAGAAATCCGTCCGCACCCTAAACTGGGTGTCATGCAGCAGACGGACGAGAGCCGGACGCTCCTGGTGGTCGATGCGAGCTTCGATCTCGGCAACGCGCTGGCCGTCGCGGCGATCGAGCAGGGCTGGGAGCCGTTCCTCGCCGGGAACGCCGAGGCTGCGCTCAGCATCCTCCCCGGCATCCTCGGCGAGGTGCTGGTGCTGGTGGATCTCTCCTCTGCGGTGAGCCGCGGCCTGAACCTGGTCCTCACCCTCCGCCGGAATCCGCCGCCGCCGGGGGTGCGGGTGGTGGTGATGACCGGGGACCAGCCGATTCCCGAGGCGGTGCGGCGCGCTCCGTTCGTGGTCGGGGCCATCCGGCGCCCGCGTCACCCCGAGGAGGCCGGAGCGCTCGCCCGCGCGCTGTTCTCCACCACGGAGCTCGGCCACCGGGCGTGACCAGCGGACCGGGCGGGCTGCCGTCTAGTTGTCGAGCGCCCCGCGAAGGATCCACGACTGGATCATCGCCAGCTCTCCGGCCGACAGCGGGCTCGCGTTCTCCGGCATCCGCGTACCGCAGCTGGTTCCGAGCAGCTTGTTGATGAGGCCCGAGCTGCCCGGATCTCCCGCGACGACCCGCTTGGCGTTCATGCAGCTGGCGACCATGTCCTGGCCCACCAGCGCGGCGCGGCTCGACCCGGCCTCGAGCGTCAGCTGCCCGCCCGGGGTCGCGCCCCCGTGGCAGCTCACGCACTTCGCGGTCCAGATCGCCTGCACGTCGCCGGCGTACGAGGGCGTGCTCACCGTCAGCGTCACCTGGCGCGTCGCGGACGGGTTGTGTCCGTCGCTGACGGTGACCTGGATGGCGAAGTCGACCGAGTCCACCCCGAACGGCGGCGAGACCCAGGTGGTCGCCGTGGTCGTCGGGCTCCCGAACGTCCCCTGCGTCACCGGCGACGTCTGGACCCAGGAGATGGTGAGCGGGTCGCCGTCCGGATCGCTCGCGGTGATGGAGAGCGTCACCACCTCGCCGGCCACCGGCGCCGCCGGCGACACCGCGATGGACGCCGACACGACCGGCGGCCGGTTCACCACCATGTGAGTCACCGTGACCTGGCAGGTCTGCGACGTCGAGCCGCCCTGGCCGTCGGTGATGGTGACCTGAAAGGTGAAGACCGTGTCCGCCGAGACCGCCGGCGCGGTCCACACCGGGTTGCGGATGGTCCGCGAGCTGAACGTCCCCTGCGGCGTCGCCGGAGAGGTCTGCGTCCAGGCGTAGCCCAGCGAGTCCCCGTCCGGATCCTGCGCGGTGACGGAGAGCAGCGTCGTCCCGCCCTCGGCGATGGGAGTGGAGGTCGGCGCCGGCGGAACCGTCACCTCCGGCGCGTGGTTGTTCGAGCCCGGCGGCGGCCCGCCTGTGCTCCCGCCCGGCCCGGTGATGGTCCCCGTCCCGCAGGCCAGGGCGACCAGGGCGAGGACCCCTGCAAGTCGGCGCGCGTCCAAGACTGCCGGATGGTGGCACCCCCGGCTCCGAGGGGGGAACGTGCGCTTAGGTCCCACCCTCTCCGACGCTCCGTTGCCTGGCCCGCCCGGGATGCTACCTTGTCCCACGTGACTGCGACGCCCCCGAAGCGCATCGCCGGATTGTCCGAGCCCGAGGTGAAGCCACTGGAGCGCGTGGCCATCCGCCTCCGGGAGAGCTCGGTGACCCTCTCCGCCTGGCGCATGGTCGCCACCGCCGCGGATGGCGCGGGCACGCTGGTCCGGGTGGAGACGCCGGGCGGCTCGCTCTTCCGCGGCGAGGGATGGTTTCTCGGCTGGACCCAGGAGGCCTTGTCCACCGCCTGGGCGGAGCTGCTTCCACCGAGCGACTCGGACGCCCTGGACCTCCCGCAGCTCGGGTGAGCCCGGACGCTGGGGCGCCGCCTAGAGACCGGCGAGCCCCGGCTCGAGCCGCACGTATCCGCGCTCGACGGCCCAGAGGTCCAGGGAGAGCGAGCGCAGCTCGTCCACCTCGGGCACGGCGCGGGCGTCCAGCGTCAGGTCCACCGACTTCACGTACCGGTGGCAGGTCTCGCACGCCTCCACCCGCGCCGCGGGGTGTGTCTCGCTCTGCCAGCCGGGCAGCTTCTGGGGATCCGTCTCCCCGCAGCTGGGGCAGCGGACGCGGTTGGTCTGCCACTCCGTCCCGCACAGCCCGCATCCCAGGAAGCGTGCGGCCCCGTCGGAGCTGGCCATCGACTTCCGGAAGGAGATGCTCGGCGGGGCGCCACAGCCCGGGCACCGCCCACTCCCCGGCGTGCGCGGGCGATCCAGCTGGACCCCGGTGTGCACCAGCGCCTCGGCGTAGGCCCGGAGCACGGCGTGGGAGAGGAAGTCCTGACGCTCCTCCGGCCCACCGCTCCAGGCGGTCTGCAGCCGGGCGGCGAAGAGGTCCGCGGGCTCGGAGGCGCGGCTCGCCGCTCCGTCGCGCAGGGTCAGGGGCCCCGACTCCGCCAGGAAGCGCAGCACCGAGCGTAGCGGCGCCTCGACCCGGGGAAGATCTCGCTCCAGCGCGCCGCTCAACGGCTCCTGGGCGTGCTGCTCCAGCACTCCCGCGGCGGCGCGGCCCTGGGCCCGGAACAGCCCCGCGGCGAAGCGCAGGGGCTCGCGGCCGGAGGACGGCGCCCCGGCGAGGGCCTCCGCCCGGGCAGCCCGCTGGTCGAAGCGTTCCTGCAGACGATCAGCGGCGCTTGTCACCGGTCACGTCGCGGTACCAGGCCGGGTGATGCAGCCGCGCCCAGGCCTTGGTCACCGTGCCCCTCACCATCCCGGCGAACGTCCCCGGCTCGGCGATCGACAGATAGATGTGGCCGATCACCAGGAGGAAGAACGCGATGAAGGTGATGTCGTGCAGCACCCACGCCGCCTCGCGAAACGGCCCGGAGAAATAGTTCGGCCACCACATCACCACTCCGGTGACCAGGAGGCCGAGCGCGGCAAGGCTGCTCAGCCAGAACAGGCTCTTCTGGCCGCCGTTGAACTTGCCCACCTCGTCGTCGTGGTACTCCCAGCGCATGTAGGCCAGGAAGTTCTTCAACTTGGTGAAGCGCTTGTCGGCTTCGGTCATCCGCATCTCGCCCGCCCAGTGCACGAACTGGAGCAGGGCGAAGAAGGCGAAGGCGATTCCGCTCCAGGGATGCAGCCAGCGGCAGACTTGCAGCCCACCGAACAGAGGCGCCATCCAGCCGAAGATCGGCGTCCAGATTGCCAGACCGGTGAAGAGACAGAGGAAGAAGGTCAGCGCCACGCCCCAGTGCACCACCCGGGTGTAGTAGCGGAAGCGGACCACCTCCTCGCCGACGACGATGTCCTCTCCGGACTGGGCGGCGAGGATTCCGGGGTCGGCGCTGGAGTGGGCGGGGACGGCGCGCAGGGACTCGGCCATGTCGTGT
>DASXGF010000431.1:0-3571 GCA_036489275.1 Myxococcaceae bacterium
CGGGGTTCCGCCTTCGGCCGCGGGCAAGCGGCGCCTGGTCGACCTGAGCCACCCCATCCACCACGGGCTGGTGACCTACCCGGGGCTGCCGGCGCCGGAGATCACCGATCATCTCTCGCGCGAGGCCTCGGCCGGGAAGTACGCGCCGGGGGTCACCTTCCAGATCGGGCGCATCAGCCTCGTGGCGAACACCGGGACGTACCTGGACAGCCCGTGGCACCGCTGGGCCGACGGGCCGGACCTGGCCGGGCTCGCGCTGGAGCAGCTGGTCGACCTGACGGCCGTGCTGCTCCGGGCGACGGGGACCGGCCGGCGGGGAATCGAGGTGCTCGATCTCGCGCCGCTGGAGGTCCGGGGGAAGGCGGTGCTGCTGCACACGGGGTGGGACCAGCACTTCGGCACCCCGCGGTACGCGCAGGAGGCGCCATTCCTGAGCGACGCTGGGGCGGCCTGGCTGGTGGAGCATGGGGCCGCGCTGGTGGGCATCGACTCCATCAACATCGACGACATGGGCGACGCGGCGCGGCCGGCACACTCGCGGCTCCTGCGCGCGGGCATTCCGATCGTCGAGCACCTCCGGGGCCTGGACCAGCTGCCGGCGACGGGGTTCCGCTTCTCGGCGGTGCCGCCGCGCATCCAGGGCCTGGGCACGTTCCCGGTGCGGGCCCATGCCGTCATCGACGCCTGAGAGGCGGCGACGACGGTCGCGGTGGCGTGCGCGAGAGCAGAGGCGGACCGGGTGACCGGTTCTGGACGTGGACGGCTGTTCAACGTCCCGAAACGGTCGGGGAATCCGGAGCGGTCCGGGCGGAGGTGATGCACCCTGGGTGCACCAGCCTGGCGCGGGGGCGGGCTGATAGGGTGTCGACCCCCTGGAGGTGCGCCGCATGCGACCTTGCGCTCTCACCGTGGCGATGCTCGTTTGTTCGGCCGTGGCTGCCGAGGAGCGCGCGACCGATGCCTACCTGGACCAGTCGCGCGAGCGCTGGACGACGCTGGCGAAGAAGATCTGGGACACGCCGGAGACGGCGCTGAACGAGAAGAAGTCGGCGCAGGCGCTCGTGGAGGCGCTCCAGAAAGAAGGGTTCAAGGTCACCTGGGGGGTGGGGGGCGAGCCGACGGCGTTCGTGGCCACGGCCGGTTCCGGGTCGCCGACGCTGGGGCTGCTCGCTGAGTACGACGCGCTGCCGGGTCTGTCGCAGAAGGCGGGGACGGCCACGAAGAGCGCGGTCGTCGAGGCGGGGCCGGGCCATGGCTGCGGCCACAACCTGCTCGGGACCGCGGCCACCGCGGCCGCCATCGCCGCGAACCGCGAGCGCCAATCACGGAAGCTGCCGGGCACCATCCAGCTCTTCGGCACGCCGGCCGAGGAGGTGCTCTTCGGCAAGACCTTCATGATCCGCGACGGCGCCTTCAAGGCCACGGACGCGGTCCTCTCCTGGCACCCCGCCGATCAAAATCTCGTGACGAACAGGACGCGCCTGGCCGCGGCGGCCACCGAGGTCGAGTTCTTCGGGAAGTCGTCGCACGCCGCGGCCTCGCCCTGGGCGGGCCGGAGTGCTCTCGATGCGTTGATGCTCTTCGACCACGCGATGGCGCTGATGCGCGAGCACATCAAGCCCACGGCGCGCATCCACCGGATCGTGAAGGAGGGCGGCGACGCGGCGAACATCATCCCCGACCACACCCGGGGCGAGTACTGGGTCCGGGACGCGACGGGGGAGAGCGTGCAGGAGCTCCTGGCGCGTCTGCGGAAGGCGGCGGACGGCGCCGCGATGGCGACCGAGACACGGGCCCAGGTGAAGGTGACCTTCTCGGTCCGCGACGTCGTGCCCAACGGCGCGCTGGATTCGGTGGTGCAGAAGGAATTCGAGCGCATCGGTCCGCCGGTCTACGACGCGCAGGATCTGGCCTTCGCGAAGTCGCTGCAGAAGGAGCTCGGGGTCGAGCAGTCCGGGATGGCGCAGAAGGTCCAGCCGTACGCGGTGAAGAACGGTGGGACCGCGTCCTCGGACATCGGCGAGGTGAGCGCGGTCGTGCCCCTCTCGGAGGTGAACGTGGCGACGCGGCCTCTCGGGACGGTCGCCCACCACTGGGCGCAGACGACGTGCGCGGCGCATCCGCTCGGCTACAAGGGGATGCTGGTGGCGGCCAAGGTGCTCGCCGCGTCGACGGTCGATCTCCTGACCGATCCCGCGACCGTCACGGCGGCGAAGGACGACTTCCAGAAGGCCACGGGCGGAAAGCAGTACCAGTCACCCCTCGCTCCGGACGCGAAGCCGCAGGCCTCTCGCTGAGGTGGTGCCTCGTGCACCAGGCCCGACCGGGCGATCCTTTCGAGACGCCCGGCGCCACGGCCTCGATCGAGTCCGCTTCGCCTAGGAGCCAGGCGGCGCCGCAGCCGACACCGGCGCAGCGGGCTTCACCGGCGCGAGCTCGGGCAGCGGGCTCGCGAATCCGACCGACGCATTCCGCAATCTCTGCAGCACCGCCTCTGCCTCCGGTCCAGTGAGCGGATACGGCTGGATCGGCCGGTCCGGATACCGGTCGGTCCTGAGCGGGAACAGCTCCGCGCCGAGATAGCCGGATCGATCGAACCGCGCCTTCACCAGCACCGAGTCCTTGTCCCTCGGATTCCAGTTCCCGCCGAAGACGAAGTTCCCCAGCGAGTAGAAGACCGGCACCTTCCCGATCCGCTCCATCCCGTGCAGCACATGCGGGTGCGAGCCGAGCACTGCCGCGGCTCCCGACTCCACCGCCGCCTTCGCCAGGGAGATCTGATACCCGTCCGGACCCTTGCTCCCCTCTCGGCCCCAGTGGAAGAAGGGAATCACCAGATCCGCCTGCGCCCTCGCCGCGGCGACGTCCTCCCGGACCATCTTCTCCACCACCGTCCAGTCGCTCGGATGACCGGCGACCCCGGCGGTGGTCTCCGTC
The DNA here is from genome assembly GCA_036489275.1 of Myxococcaceae bacterium. Classification (GTDB taxonomy): domain Bacteria; phylum Myxococcota; class Myxococcia; order Myxococcales; family Myxococcaceae; genus RPRB01. The sequence continues at coordinate 2,938 of DASXGF010000431.1, forward strand.
GCCCAGACCACCGGCGGCTCGGGGTGCTTCTCCCCGAGGATGAGGTAGCCGAGGAAGGCGATCCGAAGGCCACCTACCTCGACGAAGGCCGGCTTCCGCGCCTCGGCGAGCGTGCGCCCGGCGCCGAAGTGCGCGATGCCCGCGGCGTCGAGCGTGGCGATCGTGTCCGCGACGCCGTCCGGGCCGTAGTCCATCAGGTGGTTGTTGGCGAGGCTCACCGCGCGCACGCCCGCGTCGACCAGGACGGACACCGTGGACGGCCGCGCGCGGAAGTTGAAGTTCTTCGGAATCGGCTCGCCGCGGCCCGTGAACGGGCACTCCAGGTTCACCACGACGAGATCTGCGCCGGCGAAGAGCGGCTTCACCTCGGCGAAGCCCCAGCCGTCCACTGCCGGCCCGCCCTCGCCCTTGGCCCGCAGCCCATCGACCCACTCCTCGTAGTGCGCTCCCAGCGTGACGTCGCCACCGGCGACCAGGGTGATCGCCCGAGGCGGAACGGGCTCGGCCGGCGGACCGGCGGTCAGCGGCGGGGCGGCGCGCGTCTCCACGTCCTCGGGACGGACGGTCGCCCGGGGCGCGCACGCGACCACGAGGCCAAGCGTGCAGACGAGGGGAAAGCACCAGAAATCACTGC
>DASXGF010000456.1:0-3465 GCA_036489275.1 Myxococcaceae bacterium
CGAGAGCTCCGACGAGCACGGCCCCGAGCCGGCTCGACCACCACTGCACGTTCTGCTTCACCATGGTGCCACCTCCGGGCGCACCTCCTACGGCCGTTGACATTGGCAGGAGTGACAAAGAAGTTCGATTTACTGCCAGGCCTCGGACGAGCCCCACTCCTGGTCCGGGAGGAGGCGCCGTGGTACGCCCGGGGAGCCATGGCCACCACGCTCGAGCCCGTCCGACCGATCCTGCTGGCCGACATCCGGCAAGCCCGCGAACGCATCTCCCGGACCATCGTGCGAACGCCGCTGGTCCGGCTCGAGCTGGGTCCCGGCCAGCCGGACATCCGGCTCAAGCTGGAGAACCTGCAACCGATCAACGCCTACAAGCTCCGCGGCGCCGCCAACGCGGTGGCCCGGCTCCCGGAAGCGGAGCGCAATCGCGGGGTGTGGACGATCAGCGCCGGGAACGCCGGGCAGGGCGTGGCCTACGCGGCCCGGAAGGCCGGCGTGCCGTGCACGGTCGTGGCGATCGAGACCGCTCCGGCCTCGAAGCTCGATCGGATGCGGGCCCTCGGGGCGAAGCTGGTCCTCGTCCCGTACGAGGTCGCGTGGCGGGCGCTCGACGATCGCGCCTACCCCGGCGTGGAGGGCACGTTCGTGCACCCGTTCGACGGCGACGACTTCATCGCCGGCCACGGGACCATGGGCCTGGAGATCCTCGAGGACGCGCCCGACACCGTCGCGGTCATCACCAGCATCGGTGGCGGCGGGCTCATCACGGGCGTGGGCAGCGCAGTGAAGGCCCTCCGGCCGGAGATCAAGGTCTGGGGCGCGGAGCCGGAGACCGCCGCCCCGATGGCGCGCTCGCTGGCCATGGGATCGCCGCAGACCTTCCCCGAATGGAAGGCCTCCTTCGTCGACGGCGCCGGCGGCCAGAGCGTCTTCCCTCGCATGTGGCAACGCATGCAGCCGGTGGTGGACGGGAGCATCGTCGTGAGCCTCGAGGAGACGAAGCGCGCCATGCGGCTCCTCGCCGAGAAGGCGCGGGTCATCGCCGAGGGTGCCGGAGCGCTCCCGCTGGCCGCAGCGCTCACCGGGAAAGCCGGCCAGGGTCCGATCGTGGCCGTCGTCTCCGGCGGAAACATCGATCTGGAGAAGTTTTCCGAGCTGGTGCGGTCGGCAACCAGCTGACGGGGCACGTTCGGTTCTCGACGGCCTTGCACCCGGAGCGCCGTCGCGCGGAGGGCGGCACATGGCGGACAAGGCAACAACCAGCTTCATGCGCTCGCTGTGCATGGGGTTCATCGAGGAGGACGTGCTCCTCCCCTTCCCGGCCATGGCCGAGAAGGAAGGCGAGACGCTGCGGGCCATCTTCGACTCGCTGAAGCAGTTCCTCGGGAACCGGGACAAGGACTTCCGCGCCTGGGATCTCGCCGGCGAGTTGCCCGCGGCCATGCTCGAGGAGCTCCGCCAGTTCGGTCTCTTCGGGCTGGTGATCCCCGAGGACGCCGGAGGCCTCGGGCTGGGGAGCACCGCCTACTCGCGCACGCTGCAAGAGCTCTCTCGCTACGACGGGTCGGTCGCCGCGACGGTCGGAGCGCACAGCTCCATCGGGCTGCGGGGCCTGCTCCTCTTCGGCACGCCCGAGCAGCGCGCTCGCTTCTATCCGAAGCTCGCCACCGGAGAGATGATCGCCGCCTTTTGCCTCACCGAGCCCGGCGCGGGCTCGGACGCGGCGGGCATCAAGACCACCGCGGTTCGCGACGGCGACGACTGGGTGCTCGACGGCAGCAAGCTGTGGATCACCAACGGCGGGCTGGCCAGCTTCTTCACCGTGTTCGCCCGGACCGGCAAGCCGGAGGAGCGCGGGAAGCTCACCGCCTTCATCGTGACCAGGGACATGAAGGGCGTCAGCGTCGGCCCGCACGAGGACAAGATGGGGCTCCGGGCCTCGTCCACCACCGCGGTGTTCCTCGACGCGGTGCGAGTCCCGTCGGCCAACGTCCTCGGCGAGGTGGGCAGGGGCTTCAAGGTCGCGATGAGGATCCTCAACAGCGGCCGCAGCGGTCTGGGCGGCGGCTGTGTCGGGGGGATGAAGCGAATGATCGAGCTGGCCACCCGGCAGGCCAAGGGCCGGGTGCAGTTCGGCAAGCCCATCGCCGAGTTCGGCCTCATCAAGCAGAAGGTCGGCCACATGGTCGTCGAGACCTACGCGGCCGAGTCCGCGGTGGCCATGGTCGCCGGCCTGGTTGACCAGGGTTACCAGGACTACGCGGTCGAGGCGGCGATCAGCAAGGTCTTCGCCACCGAGGCGCTGTGGCGCACGACCGACGAGGCGCTGCAGATCGCCGGTGGCAACGGGTACATGCGGGAGTACCCCTACGAGAGAGCGCTCCGGGACTGCCGCATCTTCCGGATCTGGGAAGGCACCAACGACATCCTCCGGCTCTTCATTGCCCTGACCGCGATGAACGACGTGGGCGAACGGCTGGCGGACCTGGCGGCGGGCCTGAAGGGCGTCCTCAACGATCCGATCAAGGGCTTCGGCGTCCTGAGCGAGTACGCGCTCCACCGGGCCTCGCTGGCCACCAACCTCGGGCGGGAGCGCGGATCGTTCACCCGGCTGAGCCCGGCCCTGAAGCGGGAGGGCGAGGCGTTCGAGGAGCACGCCCGCGAGCTGGCCAGCGCAGCCGACCGCATCCTCCGGAAGCACGGCAAGCGTATCGTCGACATGCAGTTCGCCACGCGGCGGCTGGCGGACATCATGATCGACCTGTTCATGATGGCCTGCGTGCTGTCCCGGGTGGACGGGTCGGTGCGCCGGCTCGGCGAGAAGGGCGCCGCGAAGGAGCTGGAGATCCTTCGTGTCTTCGCCGGTCAGGTGGCGCGCCGGGTGAAGAGCAACTACGGGAAGATCGACGACAACGACGACGAGCTGATCAAGAGCCTGGCGGACCACGCCTTCGCCGAGGAGCGTTTCAGCTGGGACAATCTGCCGGGCTGAGCCGGGCGCTCCATCGCCGCAAGCCGCGAGATTCGCTGGGCGACGCGGTCACGTCACAATTCGGCGACGTCCGTGCGCGAAGGTGTGCCGCCGGCGTCGGTTGACTTCGATCGACGCCGCTCGTTAGATGCCGGCCGACGCATGCAGCCCGTCCACCCAGCCTCGTCCGTGAGCGTGCCTTCCGGAGCGCGGGTGGAGCGCATGTGCTGTCGCTGTTGTTGTTGTTGACCTGATGTCGGCAGCCCGACGTCGGTCCCGCTAGGCGCCCCGTCCTCCCTCGACGGATCCGCCCTACCTCGGGACCCGGTCCACCAACCCAGCGCCCGTCCGCCCTCCGGCGAACGCGTCCCTCCGAGGCAGTACCCCATGACCACTCTCCGCAGTCCCCCGGATCCTGTCCCTCCGCCGAGTCACGTCGAGGAGGTGAAGATCGCCAGCGACGGGCTCGGCGGAACGCTCTTCGGCGAGGTTCGCGA
>DASXGF010000470.1:0-3311 GCA_036489275.1 Myxococcaceae bacterium
TCTCCTCGGCGTACATCTCCAGGCCCCGGGAGCGACCGCTCGCCGGGTCCCACCAGGAGACGATCTTGTTCCGAAGCGGGTAGACGACGAGGTCGCTGCGGGCCTGGGTCACGATGGGGAGGCTTCCCGGCCGGTCCGCCGCCTCGGCGCCCACCGTCACCTCGGCGCTTCCGGCGGGCAGACCGAGCCAGCTCACCTTGTAGGTGATCTGCTCGCCCGGACCGAGCGCACCAGCCGTGGCGGGCTCGGTCGGAGCGGCCAGCAACAGGGCCAGGACCACGGCGGACACGCAGTGAACTCTAGCCCCCCTCGCCGACGGATGCTCGGCCCGTCGCGGCACCGCGCCCGAGCAGGCCGGTGCTCGGGTGCTGGTTCGGCGTAGACTGTTCTCGCACCCATGCCCTTCGACAAGAACGCCGAAGAAGAGGACCTTCGCGAGGATCGTCGGCGTCGGGCGTACACCGACTACGACTGCCCTTCCTGCAACGCCAACAATCCCACCGAGATGGCGCTCCGGGACGGCGACGAGACGCGGTGCAACTACTGCGGCACCGAGTACAAGGTCCGCATCACCGACGACGGCCGGCTCCGCCTGAAGGAGCTCTGAGAACGGCTGCGCTCAGGCGCGCCGGGGCCGCTCGCCGAAGATGGCCGTCCCGACGCGGACCACCGTCGCTCCCTCCTCGATGGCCGCCTCGAAGTCCTGGGTGGAGCCCATCGACAGCCCGTGCAGCCCATGCTCACGGGCCAGCGCAGCGAGCGCGCGGAAGTACGGGCGCACCTCGTCCGCCGGGGCGAGCGGGGGCATGGCCATCAGTCCCGCCAGCTCCAGCCCGGGCATCGAGCGCACGGCGTCCAGCAGGGCGGCGAGCGCCTCCGGGGCGACGCCGCTCTTGCTGGCCTCGCCGGCGACGTTCACCTCCACGTACACCGACAGCGGCGCGCCGGTGCGGCGGCGCGACAGCTCCTGGGCGACCTCGAGGCGATCGAGCGCGTGGAAGACGTGCGCCGAGCGGGCCACGTACCGGGCCTTGTTCGTCTGGAGCGGGCCGATGGCGTGCCAGCGGAGGCCCTGCAGATCGGAGAGCGCCTCGGCCTTGTCCCGCAGCTCCTGGGCGTAGTTCTCCCCGAAGGCGCGCGCTCCGGCGGCGTGGGCGGCGCGGATGGCCTCGGGCGGCTGCAGCTTGCTGACCGCTACCACCTCCACGCTTCCCGCCGGACGTCCGGCGCGCGCCTCGGCGGCACGCACCCGCTCCAGCACTGCCTTCCAGCCCGCCGCCGCGTCGCTCATCGCTGCTCCCACGGCAGCCTGTAACCCGCCTCCCGCAGCAGGGCGAGGGTCTCCACCAGCGGAAGGCCCACCACCGCGCTGTGGGAGCCCTCGATGCGCTCCACCAGGAAGCCGCCGATGCCCTGCACCGCGTAGGCACCGGCCTTGTCCAGCGGCTCGCCGGTCGAGACGTACCAGCGCAGCACCGCATCGGTCGCGGCGGTGAAGGTGACCTCGGCGGTGACGCACCTCGCGCCGACTCCCGCCACGGCGACGGCCGTCATCACCTCGTGGGTTCGTCCCGACAGCCTGCGCAGCATCGAGAGCGCCTCGTCCTCGCTCCCCGGCTTGCCGAGCACCACGCCGTCCACCACCACGCTGGTGTCCGCGCCGAGAACCGTGGCGTTCGGGTGACGGACCTGCACCGCGTCCGCCTTCTCCCGGGCGAGCCGCACCACGTAGCGCTCCGCCGCCTCTCCGGCGCGAACATTCTCGTCCAGGTGTGCGGGGTCGACGCGGAGCGGAATTCCCAGCTGTTCGAGGAGGGCCCGGCGGCGTGGGCTGGCCGAGGCCAGCACCAGAGGCGGCGGCGAGGGAGGCATGAGCGACCCCCCGTCTAGTCAAACCCAGGTTGACCTGCCACGTCGGCCCCGCCCATGGTCGCGTGTGGCATGAGGGCGACGGACCTCCTGGCAGCGCTTCGCCGGACGGTGGAGCAGCTGGCCGCGTTCAACGAGCTGGCCAAGGCGCTGACCTCCACGCTCGAGTCGCGCGAGGTGCTGGGCCTGGTGATGCAGAAGGTCTCCTCGCTGCTCCGGCCGGCGAACTGGTCGCTCCTCCTGCACGACGAGACCAGCGACACGCTCTATTTCGAGATCGCCGTGGGCATGGGCGCCGACCGGCTGCGGAACGAGCGCATCGCGGTGGGGGAGGGCATCGCCGGGACGGCGTTCCGCACCCTGAAGCCCCGCCTGGTGGACGATGTGCGGACCGCGCCCGACTTCTCGCCCCGCTTCGACGCCCTCACCGACTTCCGGACCGGGTCGGTGCTTGCCGTGCCGCTCATCTTCCGCGGCCGGGCCCTGGGGGTCATCGAGCTGGTGAACGGCGACGGCGACCCGCGGTTCAGCGAGGAGGACCTCGCGGCGGTGATGGCCATCGCCGACTTCGCCGCCATCGCCATCCAGAACGCCCGCGACTTCCAGCGGGTGCAGGAGCTCACCCTGGTGGACGAGCACACTGGGCTCGGCAACGTCCGCTCGCTCCGTCGGCAGCTCGACGCCGAGGTCACCCGCGCCCGGAGCCTGGGGCACCCGCTCTCGCTGCTCTTCCTCGACCTGGACCACTTCAAGGCGGTGAACGACAGCCACGGGCACCTCGTCGGGAGCGCTCTGCTCCGCGAGGTCGGCGGTCTCCTCCGCGAGGAGCTGCGCCCGGTGGACGCGGCCTTCCGCTACGGGGGCGACGAGTTCGCGGTGATGCTGGTCGAGGTCGACACGCGCTACGCGGTGCAGACCGGCGAGCGGATCCTGGCGCGCTTCCGCTCGCACCGCTTCGGGAAGACCGAGGGGCTGGACCTCCGGGTCACCACCAGCGTGGGGATCGCCGGCTGTCCGGAGCACGCCTCGCAGTCCACCGAGCTCATCGAGGCGGCGGACCGGGCGATGTACCTGGTGAAGGCACGCGGCCGGGACGGGCTGGCCATCGCGTCGACCTGAGCGTCACCCCTCGCCGGCAGTCGGCGCGATCAGCTCCTCGTTCCTGACGATGGTCGCCGACTTCTTGAGCGCGCCCACGTAGCTCTCTTGCAGCTCGGCCTGGCGCTGGCGGATCGCCTCCGTGCGGAGCTCGGTCTTCTTCGCCTGGAAGGTCGCATCGTCGGCCTTCTGCCGCTCGGTGACCTCGGCGACCACGAAGGCGTCGCCGGCCTTGAAGACGCCCGGCAGGGGACCGGGACCCGTGGCCGCGAATGCCGCGGCGTGGAGGTCCGGCGAGGCGCCCACCCGCGGAATCGCGGCGCTGCTCTTGGGGAAGCTGCCGG
>DASXGF010000584.1:0-3772 GCA_036489275.1 Myxococcaceae bacterium
TCACCCGGATGACGGACCTCGTGGAAGAAAGGTGACCGATGGACGAGCAGACCTGGATGGCGGAGCGCTTCGAGGCCCACCGACACCACCTCGAGCAGGTGGCGCAGCGGCTCCTGGGCTCGGGCAGTGACGCGGCGGACGCGATTCAAGAAACGTGGCTCCGCTTCAGCCGCTCGGACACGACCTCGGTGGGGAACCTGGGTGGCTGGCTGACGACCGTGGTCGCGCGGGTCTCGCTGGACATGCTGCGCGCACGCCGGTCACGTCGCGAGGAGCCCGACGCCGATGCCGATGTCGCCGCCGAGCGCCACGCAGACTCCGTCGATCCCGAGCAGGACGCGCGCACCGCGGACGCGGTCGGGATGGCGCTGATGATCGTCCTGGAGCGCCTCGCGCCCGCCGAGCGGGTCGCGTTCGTGCTTCACGACCTCTTCGACATGCCCTTCGACGACATCGCCCGAATCATCGACCGCTCCACCGTCGCCGCACGCCAGCTCGCGAGCCGGGCCCGCCGGCGCGTTCAGGGCGGGGGGCGTGGCGATGTCGCCGAGGTCCAGGCAGAGCGTCGACTCGTTGAGGCGTTCCTCACCGCCTCGCGTGAGGGAGACCTGGCCGGGCTCCTGGCGGTCCTCGATCCCGACGTCGTCTTCCGGGCGGATGCCACGGCGGGGCGGCTCGGCCCGACCGGCCCGCGCGTCCGCGGCGCCGAGACGGTGGCCGGGTTCTTCAAGGGACGCGCGCAGGCGGCCAGGGCGGTGCTCATCGACGGGACGGTGGGCATCGAGGTCGCACCGCACGGACGGCTGCTGCTCGTGCTCCGGCCGACCATCGTCGACGGTCGCATCGTCGACATCGAGGCGGTGGCGGACGCAGAGGCGCTCCGCCGGCTCACCCTCGCCGAGTTCCCGTCCTGAGGCTGTGGCTCAGATGTGCAGCGGCTTCTTCGCCGCGCGGAAGAGCAGCGCTCCCATGAAGACGAAGAACGCGACCCCGAGCACGTCGTACCAGCCCCGGCCGAGGGCCCCGATGAGCGGGCCGCTGAGGTCGAGCCTCAGGAGGGCAGCCTCGACGCTCGGCGAGATGGAGAGCAGCGCGACGGCGACGCCGAAGAGCGTGCCGCCCGCGACCAGGCCGGTGGCGAAGAGGCTCCCCGACCCGAGTTCCTCGTCGTGCCCGGCGTTCTTCTTGCCGCTCGTCCGGTCCACGAGGGCCTTCACCACTCCGCCGCAGAAGATGGGGAGCGTCGTGGAGAGCGGCAGGTAGGCACCGACCGCGAACGACAGGGGGGACACGCCGCACAGCTCGACGGTCACCGCCAGGAAGACGCCCACCAGGACGAACTGCCAGTCCAGGTTCGCCGCGAGGAGCCCACGGATGAGCGTCGCCATCAGCGTGCCCTGCGGCGCGGGGAAGCGCGTGGTGCCGATCTGATGCATCACCTGACCGGTGGCCGCATCGAGCGTGGGCTTGTCGAGCGCGGTGACGGTGATGCCGATGATCAGCGAGGCCGCGACCACGCCGATGATCAATCCCAGCTGCTGGTACCTGGGTGTCGCGCCGACGAGGAAGCCCGTCTTCAGATCCTGCGAGGTCGCGCCGGCGTTCGCCGCCGCCACGCAGACGATGCCGCCCACGCACAGCGCCATCGGCTGGAAGGGGTCGGCGGTCCACCCGAATCCGATGAACAGGAGGCAGGTCGCCATCAGGGTGGCGATGGTCATGCCGGAGACGGGGCTGCTGCTCGTCCCGATGATGCCGACGATGCGCGAGGCCACGGTGACGAAGAAGAAGCCGAAGACGATGATCAGGATGCCGAGCACCAGCCGCCCGAAGAAGCTTCCGGGAATGAAGGGAAGGAGGGCGATGATCAGCGCGAGCGCGATGCTCCCGCCCACCGTCACCGTGAGCGGCAGGTCGTTCTCGGTCCGCCGGGCCGACACACCCTCGCGGCCTGCCTTCAGCGCCGTCACGCTGCTCTTGAAGCTGCTGATGATGGTGGGCAGCGTCTTCAAGAGGGTCATGAACCCGCCGGCGGCAACCGCGCCGGCGCCGATCTGCCTGACGTACGCGTAGTAGATGGCGAGGTTCAGGTCGGTGAAGGTGCCCGTGTTGGGGTTCCAGCCATAGCGCCCCGGGCGGAGCAGATCGGGCAAGTAGCCCAGCTTGTGGAGCTGGACGGCCACGACCTGCGGCGGCACCAGCGACGCGAGCAGCGGGATGAGGCCGAGCCAGGCAAGGACGCCGCCGGCCACCAGCACTCCGGCAATGCGCGGTCCGATGATGTAGCCAACGCCGAGGTACTCGGGAGTGATGCTTCCGTTGACGGTGGCGGCCGGGAAGATCCGGCTGGTCGCCCGGGTCACGTAGCCCGGCGTCGCGGAGATGATGTTGAAGACCTGCTGCAGCAGCGCATACACCACCGCGAACCCGAGGCCCTTGTAGGCGGTGGCGGCCATCTCGCCGCCCTTCTCGCCGGCGATGAGCACGTGAGCGCAGGCGGTGCCCTCGGGGTACGGCAGATTCGCGTGCTCCTTCACGATCAGCGCCCGACGGAGCGGGATCATCATCAGCACGCCGAGGATCCCGCCCAGCACCGCCAGGGTGAAGATCACCGGGTAGCTGAAGTACGGGGCGCCCACGCTCTGACCGGTCCGCGCGTCAGCGGCCAGGAAGAGGAAGCCCGGGAGGGTGAAGACCACGCCCGAGGCGATGCTCTCGCCGGCCGAGCCGATGGTCTGGACGATGTTGTTTTCGAGGATGGTCGAGCCGCCGAGCTTCTTCAGCAGCGAGATCGAGAGCACCGCCACCGGAATCGACGCCGAGACGGTCAGCCCGGCCTTGAGCGCCAGGTAGACGGTAGAGGCGCCGAACAGCAGCCCGAAGAAGACGCCAACGCCGATGGCCTTGGGGGTGAACTCCGCGATCTTCGTGTCGTCGCTGATGTAGGGCTGGAACTCGGGCTCCCCGTCTGCACCGACGGGATGGACGGCGGACGTCGCGGCGGGCGCTTGCGCTGCGGGGTCGACTGCCATCTGGGTGTGCCTCCGTCCCTCGAGAAGGGTGGGCATTGAGGCAGGGCGCTCCCCCCCGCTGTCAAGAGCTTCCGGAGTGGGCCTCCCACCCCGAGTACGCGGAGCGAGCCCGCTCGCACCCGAGGTCGCCCCCGTCGAATCCGGGGTGAAGCGGGACGAAGCCTGCGCTAGAGAGCCGCCCGGAGAAGATGCCCAAGCCCATCGTCATCTGGCCGGACAAGGTGCTTTCCACGCGAACGCGACCGGTGACCGAGTTCGGTCCCGCGCTCGACCCCCTCCTCGAGGAGATGATGGAGTCGCTGCGCGCGGCCGAGGGGATCGGCATCGCGGCGAACCAGATCGGCGTGTCGCTGGCGATCGCCTGGGTCGGCCGCGAGGACGGGGCGTTCTTCGAGATCGCGAATCCCGTCGTCGTCGAGACGAGCGAGCCGGTCAGTCTCGAGGAGGGCTGTCTGTCGGTGCCCCACGAGTGGGAGCAGACGCCGCGCTTCGGGAAGGTCCGCGTGCGCTACCAGGACCGGACCGGGGCCGAGCGCGAGCTCTCCGCCGAGGGCCGGCTGGCGCACGTGCTCCAGCACGAGATCGACCACCTCGACGGAAAGACCTTCGTGGAGCACCTGTCGCAGCTCAAGCGCCAGCTCATCCGGAAGCGCATGCAGAAGCTCCAGAAGGAGCGCGCGGACGAGGCGTCCGGTGAGCACGTCCACGGGGACGACTGCGACCACGACTGAGGACCCGAC
>DASXGF010000685.1:0-2064 GCA_036489275.1 Myxococcaceae bacterium
GGGCGAGGTGGTTAAGCGCAGGCGGACGGAGAACCGTCCACTCGAGGTCGGTGCGGGCGAGCTCCTCCTCGAAGCGGGCTCCGTCCCTCCACCCGTGCCGGAGGAACCATCCCACGACGTTCCGGGCGAGGAATCCGACGACGGGTGGCATGCGGAACTCCCTGCTCGTTCCGAGCGCGGTGACGAACACGCCGCGCTTCACCTTCGCGGTCCGCATGCCGCTGACGATGTTCCTTCCTCCCTCGGAGTAGACCCGCGTGGGCCCGAGCCGCCGTGGGCCAGCCAGGGAGATCACCCCGTCGGCCCCGGTGATCGCCTGCTCCGTTGCGACGGGGTCCAGGAGATCTCCCTCGACCAGCTCCAGTCGTTCGTGCTCCCGCGAGATCGAGGATCGATCCCGCACCATCGCTCGCACCTTGAATCCGCGCTCCAGCAGGAGGGGGATCAGATGCGCGCCCGTGCCTCCGCTGGCGCCGAAGAGGGCCAGCGTCCTGTTCTCGGTCATTGACCCTTCAACGCCGGTGCGGCCCGGGCGTTACGTGCCCTCGCGCCGCTTCCCGGCGGCCCCACCGACGAAGTCGTACGCCTCGCGGGCGAGGTCCAACCAGGGTGGCTCGTCGCCATGGAACACCAGCCATTCCTTCATCAGCCGGCCGTCGCGCCGCGGGTCGAAGGCGTGGCCTCGTCCAGCAGCAATCAGCGCGTCCACCCGCTCGCGCGGAAGCTTCACCACCAGGACGAAGATCTTCCCGCCCACCCGCAGGCCGAAGCTGGCCATCATCTTCCCGCTGGTGACGCGGCGATCGTGGGAGAACGCCGCGACCACCGCCGCGAAGCGCGAGTCGCTCGACTCCGTGTTGCCGCTCGAGGCCTGCGGGGCGGACCGTCTGCGACGAGCGGAACGCGTCGTGCGAGGCATGCCGGCCGCAAATCCGTGGATGGCTCCCCTCAGGGGATCTGTCCGCGAATCTCCCCCGGCTTGCAGGCCGCGGTGTGGACGTTCACGTACGCCCCGCCTGCCTTCAGGCTCTGGATGAAGGTCGGGAAGTCCGGAGGCGCTCCCGAGCCGGTGACGTAGTCCGCCTCGGTGAAGGTCTTGCTGAACGGTGACGTCAGGTCGCCCTTGAAGGGAAGGACCACCGGCCCCGCGACGCCCGCCGCGCCGGAATGAATGTGCGCGGCGGTCACCGGGCCGGACAGGCCGGAGTAGTTGACCGTCGCGATGATCGAGGACCCGTCGGGAGAGACGGTCACGTTCGCCGTTCCCTGTGCACCGGCGGCCGCCGCCGGACAGGGCGGGGTCTCCTCACCGGTCGTCAACCCGAAGTTCTTGACCGCCGGAGGCTTCTCGGCTGCGGCCTTCTCGGTGGCACAGCCGGCCAGCATGGCCAGGCTCAGCAGGATCAGCGCTCGACGTGGCATGGGACCCTCCAGACGGATGGGATTCACCGATCAGACTGCCTGAACAGGACAGCGGGCGACGGGATTGTTGCAACCCCGGCTGCATCAGCCATCCGGTCGCGGTCAGAAGGCCCAGCCGAGGCCCCCGAGGACGGCCTGTTCCCCGAGGAATCCGACCTCGACGAACGCCTCGAGGTGCGCGGGCAGCGAGACGCTCGAGCCAACGGTGAGGCGGTAGTGATTCACGTCGCTCCCGGTGCGTGACTGGCCGGCGGGCGCGAACCGGACCGGGCCTCCGAACAGCGCGGCGCCCACGTACGGGAGCCAGACGTCGAAGAGGCGCTTTCCGAGGACGACCGAGGCCCGCGCATCGAGCGCCGTGAGGTCGGGCCGGTCGGTCGGGCTGGACCTGGATCGGGTGGGAACGATGGAGAAGCCGATGGACCCGCTCAGCGCCAGGTATGGCCGCGGCCCGATGCCGTCGAGAAAGGTGTAGCCGACCGACGCGCTGGCGACGAACCCCGGCTTCAGGTCGTAGTCGCCGAGGGCACCGGTGAAGCTCCCGGCGACGACGGATCCCGCCGAGACCTGGAAGGAGAGCGCCGAGGGGCGGTAGGTGAAGGCCACCACGGCGCTGGCCTCCTCGAGGTGCTGGCGGTCCCC
>DASXGF010000700.1:0-11516 GCA_036489275.1 Myxococcaceae bacterium
CCGTATTCGACCGCGACGTCGAGGCCCGCCACCTGCCAGCTGTAGGCGGTGCCGTCGCCGCGGTGTCGCTCACCCTCGCCGACGGTCAGGCCGAGCCGCGTGGCGACGGGCCCGAGCGCCTCGGGACGGACGGCCCAGAACGCAAGCGAGCGCGTGGATGCAGAGCGAGCGACGCGGCGTCCCACCGGGCTCTTCTCGGCGATCTCCGGATGCGTCACCGAGACGAGCTCGAGGAAGCCGCCCCCGAGCGGTACGACGCGGTGTGCGGTGCCCCACTCCGGCTGAGGGCTGGTGGGGGTGGAGGCCAGACCGTGTGCTTCGAGCAGGGCGCGGGCGGCGGCATCGAGGTCGGGCACGGCGAGAGCAACGTGATCGATCCGCATGCGGAGCCATTAACCGCCGGCGCCCGAGGACGCTTCCGCGCGCCGTCATCGGTCGGTGTCAATCCGTGGGCGACGTGACGATGTCCGACACCGGAACGAGCATCGTCCATCAACCCGGTGGCCCGGAAGCAGCCGCGGAGATCATCCGCTTCAGCATCTCCAGCGTGTCCGCCTCGCTCGCCGGCTTGTCGGTCCGCCAGCGAGCGATCCGGGGGAAGCGGACGGCGACGCCGGACTTGTGGCGGGTGGACCGGGCGATGCCCTCGAAGTGCAGCTCGAAGACCTGCGTGGGCTCCACCGCGCGCACCGGCCCGAAACGCTGGAGCGTGTGCGCGCGGACCCAGCCATCGAGCTGGCGAATCTCCTCGTCGCTCAGCCCCGAGTAGGCCTTCGCCACCGGCACCAGCTGCCCCTCGTCCCAGACCGCGAAGGTGTAGTCGGTGAAGAGATTCGCCCGCCGCCCGTTGCCGGGGTGGGCGTAGAGCAGCACCGCGTCGACCTGGAAGGGATCGATCTTCCACTTCCACCAGTCGCCCCGCCGCCGGCCGGTGCGATAGGGCGAGTCGAGGCGCTTGAGCATGAGCCCCTCGACCTTGCGCTCGCGGGCCTCGAGCCGTCGGCCGGCCAGCGCCTCCCAGCCCGGATCGGCCAGCACCTCGGAGACGAAGAAGCGGCGGTGCCGCCCAGCGAGCAGCGAATCGAGGAGCGCCCGGCGCTCGGAGAGCGGCCGCTCGCGGAGGTCTTTCCCCTCGTGCTCGAGCAGGTCATAGGCCATGAACGCCGCCGGAGCCTGGGCGAGGATCTTCGGGGTCAGCGTCTGGCGGCCGATGCGCGTCTGGAGCAGTGCGAACGGGAGCGGGCGGTCCTCGCCGTAGGCCAGCACCTCGCCGTCCAGCACCGTCCCCTCGGGGAGGGTCTCGCCGGCCTCGACCACCTCGGGGAAGCGCTCGGTGATGAGCTCCTCTCCCCGCGACCAGAGGAAGACGCGGCCTCCGCGCCGGATGAGCTGCCCGCGGATGCCGTCCCACTTCCACTCCGCCTGCCACGCCGCTCGGTCCCCCAGCGACGCCGGGTCGTCCTCGAGCGGTGAGGCGAGGAAGAAGGGGTAGGGGCGGGAGGCGTCGTCGCTCGTCTGCTCCCGGGCCACCGTGCGCGCGAGGAACTGGGCCGAGGGCGTCCAGTCGCCCATCGTCCGCTGGGCGAGCAGCGCCGGCGGCAGCTCCGCGACCTCCGACAGCGCCCTCAGCACCAGCGTCGCCGAGACGCCGACCCGGAGCTCCCCGGTGAGCAGCTTGTTGAGGAGAAAGAGCTCGCGCCGATCCAGGCTGCGCCACCAGCCGGTCACCCGCGCTCGCTGCTCCTCCGGGTCCAGCCCGCGCAGCGGGAGGATGCGCCTCTCCACCCACTCCGAGAGCGGCGTCTCGTCGGGATGGGTGACCCGGGTGCCGTCGTCGAGGAGGAGGGCGATGCACTCGGCGAGGTCGCCCACCACCGCGTAGCACTCGCCGAAGAGCCAGCCCGGCGTGCCGGTGAGCTCGAGCGTCCACCCCACCAGCGCACGTACCCCCAGGAGCCGCTTCGGCCGCCGCCCGGTGAGGAACCACAGCGCCCAGGCCGAGTCCTCCGGCGGAGCCTCGCGGAAGTACCTCCGCATCGCGGCGACCTTGGCCAGGGTGGAGGTGGTGGAATCGAGCGCTTCGTAGAGGTCGGCAAAGCGCTTCATGGCGAGAAGACCATCGGCGGACCGACCGCCGGCGCGTGGAACCGGGTCCGGACGCCGTCGAGATCACCCTCCAGCCAGTCGCGCTGCTCGTCGGTGCGGTGCGGGCTTCCGAGGTGGCCCGACACGCCGAGTGGGAGCACGACGGTGGTCGCGTCCGGCTCCGAGAAGTCCACCACGAAGCGCATGCTCTGCCCGAAGTGCGGCGTGGCCACGCGCACGCAGCGGTCGCAGCCGGAGAGCGCAGGCTCGGGAGGATTGAAGATCCACCCCAGCGGACCTCCGCCCCGACCGAAGGGATGCTGCACCTCCAGGCGGTTGCGCTCGCCCCACGCGCCGTCGAGCGCCACCCCGCGCACCGCCGCGCCGAGCACCGCGTCCTTCTCGCCGAGGCCGGCCTTCCTCCACGCCTCGGGGCTGGCCCGGAGCGCGGCGAGAAGCGTCGGGTCGCTGTTGTACCAGCGGAGCTCCTCCGCCTTGACGTCCGAGCCCTGGAGCACCGCGGTCACGACCGCCAGGTAGGCCCGGCGGCGGATCTCCTCCGCGGCCCGAAAGAGCGCGGAGCCGGCGTCGGCCCGTCCGTCCCAGCCGGCGAAGGCCTTCGCGACCTCGGGGCGAAGGAGCGGAGCGAGCCGCTCCACCACCTCGCGGTGCACGATGCCCACGGTGTCCATCTGCATCGCACGCACGCGCCGCGCGTCGATGCCCTCGGCGGCGAGCAGCTCGGCGATCCGCCGCGCCCGGGTAGGCGAGGCCCAGCTGGAAGGCCACCGGAGCCCGGTCGACGTCCCGATCCCTCTCTGGTTCGCGCTGACGATGCGTCCCGAGGCCGGGTCGAGCACCCGCGGCATCCGCGACTGTCCGAGCCAGCCCGCCCAGTCGTTCGCCGGGGTGGTGCCGTCGAGGGGAGCTCGCCCGTCGTCGCCATCGGGACGGAGCGGAAGCAGGCCGGCCGCCCGATAGCCGACGTGTCCGTCCACGTCGGCGTAGAGCATGTTCTGTCCCGGGCCGAGGAAGCCGTCCGCCGCGGCGTTGAAGCTCGCCCAGTCGGTGGCGCTCAGGAATCTGGAGATCGGCGCCTGGAGCGTCGAGGGATCCAGCGCGGCCCAGGCCAGCGAAAGCCCCGGGCGCACCATGGGCCCGTGCCGTCCGATCTGGACGGTGAGGGTCTCGTCGGGAGCGCCCTTCACCCGGATGCGCTCGACGCGCTGGCTCACCGCCGGCTCGCGGTAGAGGTCCTGGACGTCGGTCCCGGTGTTGGTGAAGCCGATCGCCAGCCGATCGTTCTGGAAGATGACCGGCCCCACGACGCCGGGAAGCGCGACGCCCTGCATCCAGCGCAGGACCTTCCCCGATGCGTCGACGAGCTCGATGCGGAGCGGATACCAGGCGCCGGGGATGTCGAAGCCGAGGTGCGGATCGTTGGCCAGGATGGGCTTGCCGCGGGCAGTGTGGGCTCCGGACACGACCCAGGCGTTGCTGCCGACGTCGGGCGGCGAGCCCGAGCTCCACGGCTCCAGCGGGACGCCCAGCAGCTCCACCGGCTCGGCCGGTGCGGGCACCGTCATGCGTCCGGGCGGCGGCGCGCCCCGGGTCAGCAAGCCGGCGGTGCTCGGGGTCGGCGGGGGCGCGGCGTCGGGGAGAACCAGCACGTCGTCGGTGCTCACGTCGGGGGTGAGGAAGTCGCGCCGGGCAGCGGGAAGCGCCGCGAGGGAGGCGTTCATGAGATCTCCCTGCCAGCTCTCGGAGAGCTGCTGGTGCATCAGGAGAACGACCCGGAGGGAGTCCGCCGGCGTCCAGGGCCGTGGCTCGATCCCGAGCAGCTGGAACTCCACGCCCCACCGGCCCGGGTGCGAGGTGATGAAGGCGTTGATGCCGTCGGCGAGCGCGTCGCCGTCGGCGCGCTGGTCCTCGGGCCGCCGCCGGCTCGCCTCCTCGGCGACCTGGGAGAATCCGTAGACGCGCTGGCGCCGATCCAGCGGCAGCGCCACCGCGCCCACCAGCTCGGAGATCTCGCCGCCGGCGACGCGGCGGGCAAGCTCCATCTGGAACAGCCGGTCGCGCGCCTGGAGGTAGCCCTCCACCCGGATCGCGTCTCGCAGGGTGCGGGCGCGAATGGTGGGGATGCCGCGCGCGTCGAACCGGACCTCGACCGGCGCGCCCAGCCAGGGGATGCGCGGCGTGCTCCGGTCCGGCAGCTGCCGGCGGACCTCGAGGACCGCCACCACCGCCGCGACGACGACGAGGACCCCCAGCACCACGGCGATCCGGAGGAGCCAGCGCTTCATCGATCGCCCCCTGCCGCGACCCTCTCCTCCTGGTCGCGCCCGTACGGTGTCTCCAGCGCCTCGGCCTGCAGGCCCAGCTCCTGGAGTCGCTGCGCGAGCGGCACGGCGTATCCGTGGGTGACCAGGACGCGGCCCGCTCCCGTCTCGCGGATGGTGTCGAGGAGCGCCGGCCAGTCGGCGTGGTCGGAGAGGACGAACCCCCGGTCCACGCTGCGCCGGCGTCGCTCCCCCCGCACCCGCATGAACCCGCTCACCAGCGCGATGGCCGCGTCGCCGAAGCGGCGCATCCACGGCGTGCCGCGCGCGGTGATGGGCGCCAGCACCAGCTCGCCGGCGAAGTCCCTTCCCTTCGCCGTGTCCGCCACGCGGTCGACCGGGAGCATCCGGATGCCCGCCTGGCGGTACACGTCGCACATCCCGGCGATGGCGCCATGAGCGAAGACGCGGCGCTCGGTGCGGAGGGCGAGCTCGGCGAGGAGCCGCTGCGACTTCCCCAGCACGTGAGAGAAGACCAGCGACGCCCGGCCCGCCTCGCGGTTCGACTCCCACCAGCCGAGGAGGTCCTCGATCACCGTCTCCGTGGGGTCCCAGCGGAACACCGGCAACCCGAAGGTCGCCTCGGTCAGGAAGACGTCGGCCCGGAGCGGCTCGAAGGGCGCGCAGGTCGGATCCGCCGCGCGCTTGTAGTCTCCGCTGACCACCCAGACCTCCCCGTCCGCCTCGAGGCGGAGCTGCGCGGAGCCGAGCACGTGCCCGGCGGGATGGAACGAGAGCTGGACGTCTCCCACGGTGTGCCGCTCCCCGTACTGCCACGCCTCGATGACGGTTCCGGGGAGACGCTGCCGGACGATGCCGAGCCCCGGGGCCGCGCAGAGGTACGCCCCGCTCCCTTCCCGGGCGTGGTCGGCATGGGCATGGGTGAGCACCGCGCGCGGCACCGGCGCCCATGGGTCGATGTGGAAGCCGCCCCGGGCGCAGTACAGCCCCTGGGGGCTCATGGTGAGGAGGTCGGCCATCCGCGCGTGCCCGGCCCGGTTTCTAGCCAGGTGGGGTGCCGGCGCGCACGGACCGACCCGACAGACGAGGCGAGAACTCGACGGCCACCAGCAGCAGTCCGAGGAGTCCCCAGGGCCGGAAGCTGAGAATCCGCTCGGTCGCGGTCCGGTCGAGGAACACCCCGGAGGTGAGCGCGCTCAGGACGATGACCCCCCCGAGCAGGACTGCCGAGCGGCGGTGCCCTTCCCGGGTGGCGGCGACTTGCCGTCGGACGGCGGGGAGGGCGAGCACGAAGTTCGCGCGCCAGGCCAGCGGCGAGCAGAGCGCGATGGCGAGGCAGGTCATCCGGAACGCCGTCCCCGGCTCCTCGCGGAGGGCCAGCACCAGCGCGGCGAAGACGAGCACCGCCAGGAGCTGGGCGAGCATCAAGCCCCAGGCGGTGGGCCGCAGGTCGAACCAGCCGGCGACGTCGAGGGCGAGCGTGGGCAGCCCCTGGGGATTGGGACCGGTCACCCACTCCAGGGTGCTGCGCTCCGCGAGCGCGCGCCAGGCGGAGGTCTCCTCCACGAGGCCGGCGAGGCCCACGCGCAGGGCGAACGCCGCGCAGACGAGGAGCACGACCCCGGCAGCCACGGCGACCGTTCCCCAGCGCCGGCGCCCGAGGAAGAAGAGTCCGGCGAGGACCGCCGGCGGCTTGGTCAGCACGGAGAGCCCCAGCGCCGTGCCCCCGCCGTCGCGGGCCTGCACCCCCGCCGCGGCGAGGATGAGCAGCCCGAGGAGCAGAAGGTCGACCTGCCCGTAGAAGAGGACCGTCCCGATGGGCCCGGCGAGGGCGAGCGCGGCCCAGCTCCCGTCGGCCTCGGAGGCGTCCGGGTCGACGCGGGGGAGCCGGACGATGGCGAGCAGCAGGAGGAGCACCGAGGCCGCGTTCCACAGGACTGCCCCCACGGCCCGGGGGATGAGGGCCAGCGGCGCGAGGAGCACCGCGACCGGGGGCGCGTACTTGAAGGGCATGGGCCCGTCCTCGGCCCGGTAGAGCGAGGTCCCGGCGAGCCAGCGCGCTCCCGCGGTGCGAAAGACGGTGAAGTCGATGCAGCGGCGCGGATTGAGCGCGAGCAGAAGGCCGACTCCGAGGAAGAGGAGGCCCACCACCCAGCGGAGGCGGCGGGCGCTCATCGGCGCCCCGCGGCACGGCGGGCGGGAGTCTCCCGGTCGAGCCCGCAGGACTCTGCGGCCTTCAGCGCCGTGCCGTCGTCCTCGCGGAGACGGTCGAGCGCCCTGCGGCAAGTGACCCGGGTACCGGGGCGTTCGGCCACCTGCCCGCGTGCTAGCGTTCCCGGCATCGTGATCTGGTGGATGTGGTTCGTGGCCGGCATCGGCCTTCTCATCTTCGAGCTCGTCACCCCGGGCGGGCTCTTCGCGATCTTCTTCGGGTTCGCCGCGATTGTCGTGGGCCTGCTCACCGTGTTGCACCTCGGAGGCCCGGAGTGGTTCCAGTGGCTGCTGTTCATCGCCCTGTCCATTGCCGGGGTGCTGCTGCTCCGGAAGCCAGTCATGCAGTGGCTGGGAGTCGGCGCCCCGGCCCTCCCGTCCGAGGAGATGCGGGGGGAATGGGCGCTGGTCACCGAGGAGATCCGCCCAGGTGACGTTGGGAAGGTGGAGCTCCGGGGGACGACGTGGAGCGCCCGTGCGAACAGGACGATCCGGGTGGGGGAGCGTGTTCCAGTGGAGCGGATCGAGGGGCTCACCGTCTGGCTGGGCGGAACGGAGAGCCGGGGCGGATGGTTGCCCGGCGGAGGAAGCACATGACCGAAGCACTGCTGGTGATCTTCGTCCTGGTCGCGATCCTGGTGCTGGTTGCCGTGTTCAAGACCCTCGTGGTGGTCCCGCAGCAGAACGCCTACGTCGTCGAGCGGCTGGGGCGCTTCAGCGGTGTGCTCGAAGGCGGCGTCCACATCCTCCTGCCGTTCTTCGACGCGATCCGCTACCGGCACACGTTGAAGGAGCAGGCGATGGACATCCCGGAGCAGCTCTGCATCACCAAGGACAACGTGCAGGTCGGGGTGGACGGCATCCTCTACATGAAGGTGATGGACCCGCGCCGGGCGTCCTACGGCATCACCAACTACGTCTTCGCTCTCACCCAGCTTGCCCAGACCACGCTCCGGAGCGAGGTCGGAAAGATCGACCTCGACAAGACCTTCGAGGAGCGCGCGCACATCAACTCCCAGGTGGTGACCGAGGTGGACAAGGCGTCCGAGGCCTGGGGGGTGAAGGTCCTTCGCTACGAGATCAAGAACATCACCCCGCCCCGCGACGTGATCGCCGCCATGGAAAAGCAGATGCGCGCCGAGCGGGAGAAGCGCGCGACGGTGCTCCAGTCCGAGGGTGAGCGCGACGCGGCGATCAACTCCGCCGAGGGCCAGAAACAGCAGGTCATCAAGCAGTCCGAGGCCAAGAAGCAGCAGCAGATCAACGAGGCCGAGGGGCAGGCCTCCGCGATCCTCGCCGTGGCCCGCGCGACCGCGGAGGGCATCCGGGCGGTCGCCGAGGCCATCAACTCGAACGGCGGATACGAGGCGGTCCAGCTCCGGGTGGCCGAGCAGTACATCACCGAGTTCGGCAAGCTCGCCAAGTCGGCCAACACGCTCGTCGTGCCCTCGAACCTGAGCGACGTCGGCGCGATGATCGGCCTGGCGATGAGCGCCATCCGCCAGAAGGCGGAGTCGCCGACGTTGAAGGGCCCGCTTGCACCTCCGCGCTAGCAGCGCGCGAGGAGCGCGAGCACCGCGGCCACGAGCGACGGACCGCCGAGGACGAGCAGCGCCACCCACGCCAGCCGCCGCCGGCGGCGCTCGTGCTGGGGATCGGGACCGTCCTCCGTCTCGGGCACGGCCGTTGGCGCCGGGCGAAGGAGCCGGAGCGCGGTTGCCTGCTCGCCCTCGGGCACCAGCAGCCGGACCTCCACATAGGGTCCGAGCATCCCGAGCAGTGACCGGTGGTGCTCACCCTGGATGACGCAGGGGACCCCATGGGCGTCGAGTACGCCCTTGTACGTCGCGGCCTCTTCCACAGAGGCGCAGGTCAACAGAGGAACCAGGCTCACCCGTCGCTCTTTTCACCCGAGGGGCGGCGTGTATAACGCCCCTCCCGCATCGTCGGAACCGGAGCGGACACGGGCGTGGCTCATGGAGACGTGGTGGTGGTGGGAGCGGGCCTCGCGGGGCTCGCCTGCGCGCGGGAACTCGTCCGGGCCGGCGTGGGGGTCAAGGTGCTCGAGGCGAGCGATCGCCCGGGCGGCCGCGTCCGGACCGACCTGGTGGATGGGTTCCGCATCGACCGGGGCTTCCAGGTCTTCCTCACCGCCTATCCCGAGGCCCGCCGGGTACTGGACCTCGACGCCCTCCGGCTCCGCCGCTTCGCCCCGGGCGTGCAGGTCTTTCGCGGAGGCCAGTTCCACGTCCTGGCGGATCCGTTCCGCCGTCCGCTCGAGCTCGGGCGCACCGCCGCGGCGCCCCTGGGCTCGTTCTGGGACAAGCTGCGCGTCGTCCGGCTCCGGGCGCACGTCGGACTGGGCACGGTGGAGGAGATCTTCTCCCGTCCGCACGAATCCACGCACGACCGGCTCCGCCGGCTCGAGTTCAGCCAGGAGTTCGTCGACGCCTTCCTCCGTCCGTTCCTGAGCGCGGTGTTCCTCGAGCACGAGCTGGCCACCTCCAGCCGGAAGCTGGAGTTCGTCGTCCGGATGGTGGCGCAGGGCGCGGCCTCCGTCCCGGCGCTGGGGATGGCGGAGATCCCGGCCCAGCTCGTCCGCGGGCTCCTTCCAGGCGCGCTCCACACGAGGACGCCGGTGGCCCGCGTCCATCCCCAGCAGGTGGAGCTCGAGGCGGGTGGTCGCATCGAGGCGGCGGCGGTGGTGGTCGCGACCGACGGGGCCACGGCGGCGCGGCTGGTCCCGGCCTTCGCCGCGCCGCACACCGTGGGGGTGACTGCCTTCTCCTTCGAGGCACCCGGGCCGCCGCTGCGTGGGCCGTGGATGCTCCTCGACGGCGATGGGCGCGGCCCGGTGAACAACGCGGCGGTCATGACCGAGGTCGCCCCCGAGTACGCGCCGCCGGGCAAGGCGCTGGTCTCGGCCACGGTCCTCGGGGCGCACGACGACCTCGGCGACCTCGAGCCGCGGGTCCGCGCCCAGCTCCGGACCTGGTTCGGCGGCGGAGTGGACCGCTGGCGCCTCCTCCGGGCCGACGTGGTGCGCGAGGCGCTCCCCGCCGAGCCGCCCTCGGCGCTCGAGCCCTCGCAGCGGCCGGTGCGCACCCCCGGCGGCGTCACGGTGTGCGGGGATCATCGCGACAACGCCAGCATCGACGGGGCGCTCACCTCGGGACGGCGGGCGGCCGAGTCGGTGCTGGCGCATCTCGGCATCTCGCGGCGTCCCGGCTGACGCTGCCGCCCGACGGTGCTATGCGCGGCGGCCCATGCGCGCCGTCTTCCTGTCGCTGCTCCTCACCGCCCCATACGCCTCCGCCGCTCCGGTTCCCGGATTGGCCCAGCTGAAGGCATCGGCCGACCAGTTCGTTCCCACCCCGCTCGAGGTGGACGTCGCCGGGATGCCGGTCTCGGAGCGGAAGGCCCTCGCCCGGATGGTGCAGGCGGCCCGGGTGATGGACCCGCTCTTCATGCGGCAGTCGTGGGCGGGGAGCGAGGCCTGGCTGGCGAAGCTCGTCCGCGACGCCACGCCGCTGAGCGCGGCGCAGCTCCGGCTCTTCCTCATCAACCAGGGGCCGTGGGACCGCCTGGCGCACGACGCGCCGTTCCTGCCCGGCGTTCCGGCGAAGCCCGCATCGGGGAACTTCTATCCAGCCGGCGCGACGAAGGAGGAGGTCTCCCGCTGGCTGTCGGCGCTCGGCCCCGAGGAGAAGGCGAAGGCCACCAGCTTCTTCACCACCATCCGCCGCACTCCCGCCGGCAAGTTCACCGTCGTTCCCTACAGCCTCGAGTATCAGGGCGAGCTCGCGCGCGCGGCGGACTTGCTCCGCGAGGCGGCGGCGGCCACCGAGCAGCCCGCGCTCCGAAATTTCCTCGAGAAGCGCGCCGCTGCGCTCCTGAACGACGACTACGCCGAGTCGGACGTCGCCTGGATGCAGCTCGAGACCACCATCGACCCGACCTTCGGTCCTTACGAGACCTACGAGGACGAGTGGTTCAACCAGAAGGCAGCGTTCGAGGCGTTCATCACCGTGGTGGACCCGAAGGAGACCGAGAAGCTGAAGCGGTTCTCGTCGCAGCTCCGGGCGCTGGAGAACGCCCTGCCGATGGAGGACCGATTCAAGAATCCGAAGATCGGTGCGCTCGCCCCGATCCGGGTGGTGAACAGCATCTTCGCCTCGGGCGACGGAAACCGCGGCGTGCAGAGCGCGGCCTACAACTTGCCCAACGACGAGAAGACGGTCGCGGCGCACGGGAGCAAGCGGATCCTCCTCCGAAACATGGACCTGGCGAAGTTTGAGAAGACGCTGGTGCCCATCGCGCGGATCGCCATCGCTCCCGAGCTGTTGAAGTCGGTTCAGTTCGATCCGTTCTTCACCCAGATCCTCATGCACGAGCTGATGCATGGCATCGGTCCGCAGCGCATCGTGATCAACGGGCGGGAGACGACGCCGCGGGCCGAGATCCAGGAGCTGTCGGCGACGATCGAGGAGTGCAAGGCGGACGTGGTCGGCCTGTGGGCAATGCAGCGGCTCGTCGCACAGGGCCAGCTCGCGGCGGAGATCGGGAAGACGCTCGGGCCGACCTATCTGGCGGGGATGTTCAGGTCGATCCGCTTCGGCCTGAACGAGGCGCACGGGAAGGGCACGGCGGTGCAGCTGAACTGGCTCCTGGACGCCGGCGCATTCAAGGTGGCCGCGGACGGGCGCTTCACCCTGGTGCAGGAGAAGTTCGGGCCGGCGATCGAGTCACTCGCGCGCGAGCTGCTCACGATCGAGGCCACCGGCGACAAGGCCCGGGCGAAGGCACTCCTCGACCGGCTGGCCGTGAACCGCCCCGAGACCCAGCGCGTCCTGTCGCGGCTCGGAAAGGTGCCGGTGGACATCGCTCCGAGGTACGTCACCGCGGAGCGCCTCGAGA
>DASXGF010000725.1:0-3290 GCA_036489275.1 Myxococcaceae bacterium
CGGGAGGTCCTCGGTCTCGCGGACCATGTGGCAGGACTGGCAGGTCTTCGCCACCGGCCCGGACGCGTATGCCGACTGCAGCCACTCGGAGTAGGTCGTGTCGAGCGGGAAGGCGCGCTGCGTCCCGGCACGCCTCAAGACGGGATTTCGGACCTCGTGGCACTGGCCGCAGAGGCTGCTCTGGCTCACCGCGGGGTCCTGGACGCCGGTGTGGGCCGGGCTGTCCACGTTGGCGTAGGGACCGTAGACGGTGAAGCTGGGGTCGAAGGTGAGCTGCGCGTTGCCGATGAGCCCGGCGTCGGTCCGGGTGCGGTGGCAGGCCTCGCAGCTCACGCCCGTGCGGTCGACCGCGTCGAGGGCGCTTCCGTCCGGAGGCAGACCGTGGCCCTGGACGTAGGAGGTGGGCGAGTGACACCGCAGGCACCACTGGCCGATTCCGAGGACGTCCTGGTTCGCGACGGTGAGCGCCGCCTGGTACAGCGGATCGCGGATGGCGCTGGCCATCATCGTCGCGGCCCAGCTGTCCCAGGGCATGTACGGGGTTCCGGCGTCCACCACCTCCGAGGAGTGGCAGAGGCGACACGTGTCCGGCCCCTGGAACGGCGCACCGCCCGCGAGCCCGCCGGGGGGCGTTCCGCCGCCGAAGTCGATGGGACCCGCATCGAGGGGCGGTCCGGCATCGGGCCGTGGACCCGCGTCGGGACGTCCGGCGTCGGGCGGACCGGCATCAGGAGCCCCGGCGTCGGGAGTGCCGGCATCGACTCCAGGCTTCGGCGCGATCCGGAGGATGCTCCCCTCGACGCGGCTCACGTAGAGCGCGCCGTCCGGGCCCACCAGGAAGCGGGTGACGGTCCCGAACCCCGTTCCGAAGTCCGCCCGCGGCGCGGAGACGAATCCGTCACGGGCGGCGTTCGGGGTGAGCGTCCAGAGGTTGCCGTTGGCGTTGTCTCCGAAGAAGTACCGTCCCCGGTAAGGCGCGGGGAAGCTCGCGCTGTCCACGAAGACGCCGCCGGTGATGCTCTGACAGTTGCCGTCGTTGTTTCCCAGCGCGCCGGCGTGCTCGCAGAAGTAGGACGGATCCACGCAGTCCGCCCCGCCGCCGTTGGCCCCCAGGTTGGCGCACCGGGTCGCCGGATATCCGAACGTGCCCTCGCGCCACGGCCAGCCGTAGTGCTGGCCCTTGGTGACGAGGTTCACTTCCTCGTAGCTGACCTCCCCCACGTCACCGACCCACAGGCGGCCGGTCTGGGAATCGAACCAGAAGCGGAACGGGTTGCGGAATCCCCAGGACCAGATCTCGGCGCGCGGCGTGCCGGTGACGTTCGTCGGGTCCGGGGCGCTGCCCGGGCTTCCGGTGCAGGCCGGAACCTTGGTCCCCGGCGCGGCGAGCGGGTTGTCGGAGGGGATGCTGCCGTCGAGGTTGATGCGCAGCACCTTCCCGTTCGCGGTGGTGAGACAGGTCCCGATGTAGTTGGTGATCGTCGTGCCGGGAGGTATTCCGGAGTTGGACCCGGTGTCGCCCACGCCGACGTAGAGCTTCCCGTCGGGGCCGATGGCCAGCCCTCCGCCGTCGTGGTTCGCCGGGCCCTGGAGGTTCTGGAGCAGGACCAGGACTCCTGCCTGTGCCGGGCTGCACTGCTGGCTCGCGCAGAGCAGCAGGCTGCTGCTCGGGTCGAGCCCGACGCGGAGCACGCGGTGCTTGTTGGCGGTGGTGGGTCCGTCCGAGGCGTAGAAGTAGAGGAAGCCGTTGCTCTGGAACTGCGGATCGACCTCGACCCCGAGCAGTCCCTTCTCGCTGTCGCTGTCCACCGCGAAGCTGCCGGCGGTGACGATGGTCCCGTCGGTCTTCCGGACCTTCACCGCCCCGGTCTTCTCGGTCATCACCACCCGCCCGTCGGGCAGGAAGCGAAAGTCGGTCAGCTGTCCCTGGTTCCCGACGTAGGTGGTGAACTGGAAGGTGTTCGCCGGGCCGCCCGGGGAGAGGGTCTGCGCGGCGGCCGGAACCGAGGCCAGGAGAACGGCGGCGAGGACTCGGCGCATGCGTGGGCGGACAGCAGAGCAAGTCGCACGCCCCCGCGAAAGCCGGAGCCAGATTGCAGAATTCCGCTGTCCCACCACCCCGGTGCCGGGCAGGGCCCACGGCCGCCGTGGGCTGTCCACACCGCGGCCCGGTGACGGCCCCGGCTCAGCGAGCGCGCAGGCCGGTCAGATGCCCGCGCGGCGGAGCTCGGGCTGCAGGCGTCCGGAGAGCGCGAGCGCCCACATCTTCCAGTCCGCGGCGAAGGACCAGAGCGGGTAGCGGAAGGTCGCGGGCCGGTTGTGCTCCACGGCGAAGTGCCCGACCCAGGCGAAGGCGTAGCCGACGACGAGCGCGGCGAGCAGAAACACGGCGCGGCCGCTCAGCGCCGCTCCCACGAGGAGCAGGAGCGAGAGCGTGGTCCCGACCAGATGGAGCAGCCGAGTTCCCGGCTGGCGGTGCTCGCGGAGGTAGTAGGGCCAGAACTCGGCGAAGGTGCCGATGCGCGGCTCGCCGCTCATCAGCGCTGGAGGTCCTTCAGCATCGTGCCGGCGTCGCTGACCTCGAACTTGCCCGGGGCCTCGACGTGGAGCGACTTCACGACGCCGTCGTCGAGCAGCATCGAGTAGCGCTGCGAGCGCACGCCCATGCCGCGCGCGGTGAGGTCCTGCTCGAGGCCGAGCGCGCGGGTCCACAGCGCGCTCCCGTCGGCCAGCATCCGGATCGTCCCGCCGGTCTTCTGCTCGCGGCCCCAGGCGCCCATGACGAAGGCGTCGTTCACCGAGACGCACCAGATCTCGTCCACGCCCTTCGAGTGCAGCGCCTCGGCGTTGGTCAGGTAGCTGGGGACGTGCTTCGCCGAGCAGGTGGGGGTGAAGGCGCCGGGAAGCCCGAAGACCGCGATGCGCTTGCCGGGGACCAGGCTCGCCACCTGGAAGGTGTTGGGGCCCAGAACACAGCCGGGCGTCTCCTGCTCGATGAACTCGCCGAGCGTCCCGTCGGGGACGCGCTGTCCGACCTGGATTGCCATGGAACGCCGCCGTAGCACGTCGATTCACGGCCTTCCAGCGCCGGTCACACCAGGGACGCTGGCTGGCACCCTCCCCGCGGAGGAATGACGATGCCATCCCAAGCTGCCCGCAACCTGGTGCACGGGCTCCTGCTCGCGATCTGTACCGCGGTGGGGCTCCTGGTCACGCTCACCGCGCTCGCCCTCGTGCCGCGCGTCTTCCCGCTCTCGCTGCTGCGCGCGGGGCTGGATGTCCTGGCGAGG
>DASXGF010000727.1:0-4408 GCA_036489275.1 Myxococcaceae bacterium
CGGCGAGGTCCAGCTCGCGCACCCGGCTGCGCGCCAGCGCGATCCCGCCCACCGCCAGTCCGGCCACCGCGGCGGTGAGCGCCTCGGGAAGATCCTCGCCGAAGAGGAGCACTGCGCCGGCCGCGGCCAGGCAGTAGGCGAAGACGATCACCGGGCCGGTGTACGGCAGCGGCGAGCGGGCGATGGCGTCGATGCGGACGCTGGCCTCCCGCGGACCGATGCGCCCGGTCTTCACCTCGCGGGCCACCGCGTCGAGCCGGACGATCCGGTCGAGGTTCACCGGCGCAGGCGTCGTGCGGAGGAGCACCAGCCGCTGCTGTCCGGGGATGCCGATCGCGAGCTGCAGCTGGGTGGGAAGGCTCGAGACCTGGACGTCCGCCATGCCGAGCTGCGCGGCGAGCTCGGTCACCAGGCGCTCGGTGTCCTCGGCGCCGTAGCCGCAGGCCTGTGCCCCGCGGGCAGCGGAGAGGAGCAGCGCCAGCGCCGAATCGGCGTCCTCGACCGGCGAGGCGGCTCGCACGTCCTCACCCTCCGCGGGTGTGCATCTCGAGGCGCGGATCGTCCCGGAGCTCGGGCGCTCCAGCGAGCACGCCGCGCTGCTCGAGGTTCAAGCGCTGCTCGGCGCCGCGATCGGCGCGCGCGCGCCAGCCCACCCGGAGGAGCGAGGCGATCTCCGCGTCACTCGCCCCGCTGCGGAGGGCTGCCCGGAGATTCGCGCCCGAGCGGGCGTAGAGACAGGTGAACCAGGTGCCGTCGGCGGTGAGCCGGCTCCGGTCGCAGGCGCGGCAGAACGGAGTGGTGGTCGAGGCGATGATCCCGAACACCGTCCCGTCGGCGAGGCGGAACCGCTCGGCGGGATCCGAGCCCTGCGCGCCCACCGGCTCGACGGTCCCGCGGGCGAGGGAGACCTGCGCGAGGATCTCCGCGCGAGAGAAGACCTGCTCGCGGGTCCAGCGCGTCGCACCGCCCACGTCCATGTACTCGATGAAGCGGATCTCGGCGCCGATGTCGCGGGCGAAAGACAGCAGGTCGAGCACCTCGTCGTCGTTGGTTCCCCGCACCACGACGGTGTCCAGCTTCAGGGGGAAGCCCTCGGCGCGCGCGGCCTCGATGCCGGCGAGCACCCGGGCGTGCTGGTCCGAGCGGGTCAGCGCGAGGAAGCGCTCGGGCCGCAGCGTGTCCAGGCTCACCGTCAGCCGGCGGAGACCGGCCTGGCGCAGCTCGCGCGCGCGCTCGGCCAGGAGCACGCCGTTGGTCGTCATCGCCAGGTCCCGGACCTCGGGGCGCCGGGCAAGCGAACGGATGAGGGTGCCGATCTCCGAGCGCAGGAGCGGCTCGCCCCCGGTCAGCCGGACCTTGTCCACGCCGAGGGTGCAGAAGATGGCGGTGATCCGGTCAAGCTCCTCGAAGGTGAGCAGCTCCTTCTTCGGCAGCCAGACGTACTCCGGTTCCGGCATGCAGTAGCTGCAGCGGAGGTTGCACCGGTCGGTGACGCTGAGCCGCAGGCTCCGGAGCGGACGGCCCAGAGCGTCGCGGACAGGCTCGATCGTCTGTGTCGGAGCGGCTGCCAGCACAGGAAGTCTGTCAGGCATAAGCCAGGAGCGCCGTCCATGCCAGCGGACGCTCGGGGGAACGACGCACCGGACCGGGCGAGCGGGTGGGGAAGCCCCACGCCGGACGGCGCTCAGTAGACGACGAGCGAGGCCGACATCTCGACCGCCTCCCCGCGTGTGCGGGAAGCGGCCAGGTCTTCCTGCAGCGTCTGGCCCCCTCCGGACACGGGGCGGGAGAACACGAGCGCACGGTACTCGCCGGCCTCGTCCAGTGGCAGGGTCAGGACGCCCCCACCCGGCGTGGAGACGCAGCCGGGGCCCTCCGGACAGCGGCGCACCATCCCCAGGGCGTTCCGGTACACGCGGAGCTCGGCACCTTCGTAGGCCACCCGCCAGGACGCGTGGAGGGGTGCGCTGCCGTCGGAACGCGCCGCGGTCTCCAGCTGGACCTGGACCCGGGAGGCCAGGGCCGGTTCCTCGGGGTGTCGACGGCGGGCGAGCACCGCCCACGTGGCCGCGGACGCCAGGGCCACGACCAGTATCCCCAGGGCGAGACGGTGCTTTCTCCGCTGCCGCTGGATCCGGACCCACACCCCGCTCTCCCATCCGGGGGTCGGCGTGTCGCGCCGCGGCTCCGGCAAGGAGCCCTGGGAGAGGTCAGCCACCGCCCGGGCGAGGCGACGCGGGTCGCCTGCCGACCACCCCGGGTTCCGCGGTGTGGTGTCGGGGAGCGCACCGTCGTCTGAGGGGTGGCCCGGGAGGTCGCCGGCTCCAATCGGCGGCGGATCCCGGAGGACGCGCGCAGCCCCGCGACTCTGCGACGCGTCCGGGGGGCGACCGGCCGCCCCAGAGATCTCGGGCGGCCGGTCGCGCCATTTTCCGCTGCATGCCGCCGCGCACCGGGACATTGTGGCTCCCATGGAACGGCGACCGCTGGGGAAGTCGGGGCTCAACGTCTCCCGCATGGGACTGGGCTGCATGGGGATGTCGGAGTTCTACGGGCCGGCAGACGAGGCGGAGTCACGCGGCACGCTCGAGCTGGCGGTGGACCGCGGGCTCAGCTTCCTGGACACCGCGGACTTCTACGGAGACGGCAAGAACGAGGAGCTCCTGGCGGACATCCTCGGCCGGCGGCGCGAGGAGATCGTCCTCGCCACCAAGTTCGGCATCATGCGCGACCCGGCGGCGCCGCAGGACGCCACCCGGCGCAAGCTCAACGGCCGTCCCGAGTACGTCCGGAGCGCCTGCGAGGCGAGCCTGCGCCGCCTCGGCGTCGACGTCATCGACCTCTACTACCTCCACCGGATGGATCCCTCGACGCCGATCGAGGAGACGGTCGGGGCGATGGCCGAGCTGGTGAAGGAGGGCAAGGTCCGCGCGCTCGGCCTGTCGGAGACTCCGGCGGACATCATCCGCCGCGCGGCGAAGGTGCACCCCATCGCTGCGCTCCAGAGCGAGTACTCGCTGTGGACCCGCGACCCCGAGGACGGGCCGCTGCAGGCGTGCCGGGAGCTGGGCATCACACTCGTGCCCTACAGCCCGCTGGGACGGGGCTTCCTCACCGGGCAGATCCGCACGCCGGCCGACTTCGGCGAGGACGACTTCCGTCGGAACAACCCGCGCTTCCAGGGCGAGAACTTCCGCAGAAACCTGGAGCTGGTGGAAAAGGTGAGCGCGCTCGCCAAGCAGAAGGGCGCCAGCGCCGGGCAGCTCGCGCTGGCGTGGGTGATGGCGCAGGGCGAGGACGTGGTGCCCATTCCCGGGACCAAGAAGCGCAAGAACCTCGAGGAGAACCTGGGTGCCCTCGAGGTCCGGCTCACCGCGGCGGACCTGGCAGGCATCGAGGCGGTCTTTCCGAGGAGCGCGGTCTCGGGCGCGCGCTACGCGACCGGGACGGTGGGAGCACAGTCGCAGGCCACGGGGCGCCGGCCGAGCTGAACCCGCGCGGTGTGTCTTGACCTTGCGGTGGCTGGTGACGTCGAGTGGGCCCCACCGAGGAGGGTGCCATGCTCGCCGACGCTCCCCTGACCACGATACTCCCCGTCATGGACATGGCCCGTGCCCGGGCCTTCTACGAGAAGAAGCTCGGGCTCGGCGGCGGCCGAGCCAAGATCGACGGGAAGTACGAGTACCCGGTGGGCAACGGCATGCTCGCGCTCTTCCAGCGCGGGACGCCGACGAAGGCCGACCACACGGCGGTGAGCTTCGCGGTGCGAGACATCGGCGCCGCGATCCGCGAGCTCGAGTCGCGCGGAGTGGTGTTCCACGACTACGACCTGCCGGGGCTGAAGACGGTCGAGCACGTCTGCGTGCTCGGCTCGGAGAAGGCGGCGTGGTTCAGCGACCCGGAGGGAAACATCCTCTGCCTGCACGAGGACGTGCGCTGAATGTCCGAGAACTGGGTGCTGAGCACGCCGCCGCCGCCCGCGGCCCGTGAGGCGTACGGACCGGCGCCGTCGCAGCACGTGCTGATCCGCCGGCCGCCCGGGACCGAGCGGCTGCGCACGCTGGTGATGATCCACGGCGGCTACTGGCGCGCGGCGTACGACGCGGCGCACGTGGGACACCTGTGCGCGGACCTGGCCCGGCGCGGCTGGGCGACGGTCGCGCTCGAATACCGGCGCATCGGCGAGCAGGGCGGGGCATGGCCGGGGACGCTGACGGACGTCACCGCGGCGCTGGAGGCGCTTCAAGGCCTCGCGGCGAAGCACGGGCTCGACCTCGGGCGCTCGGTGTGGATGGGGCACTCGGCGGGCGGCCACCTCGCGCTGTGGGCGCTGACGCGCTCCTCGGCGCCGGGGACGCTGAAGCGGCCGTCGTGGCGCCCGAGGCGGGTGGTGGGGCTCGCTCCGGTG
>DASXGF010000014.1:0-8297 GCA_036489275.1 Myxococcaceae bacterium
GGGCATGCCGTAGATGGGGCTGCTCGGGTCGCTCCGGGCGGCGGGGTTCACCACGTCGTTGGCCCCGATGACCAGCGCCACGTCGGCCTGGGGGAACTCGGAGTTGATCTCCTCCATGTC
Source organism: Myxococcaceae bacterium (assembly GCA_036489275.1). Taxonomy (GTDB): domain Bacteria; phylum Myxococcota; class Myxococcia; order Myxococcales; family Myxococcaceae; genus RPRB01. The sequence continues at coordinate 121 of DASXGF010000014.1, forward strand.
GTACAGCCTGTCGTAGGGGACGTTGGCCTCGGCGAGGAGGACGTTCATGTGTCCGGGCATCCGGCCAGCCACCGGGTGGATGGCATACTTCACCGTCACCCCGCGCTTCTCGAGCAGGTCCGCGAGCTCGCGCACCACGTGTTGCGCCTGGGCGACCGCCATCCCGTACCCGGGGACGACGATGACCTCACCGGCATAGGCCATGCGCATCGCGGCGTCCTCGGCGGAGACGCTGTGGACGGTGAGATCCTTGGCCTGCGGCCCTGCGGCGAGCGCCGGCGGCGCGCCGAACGCGCCGAAGAGCACGTTGCCGAAGCTCCGGTTCATCGCCTTGGACATCAGGACGGAGAGGAGGAAGCCCGAGGCCCCATCCAGCGCGCCGCAGATGATGAGGACGTTGTTCTGGATCGCGAACCCGGTCGCGCTCGAGGCCAGGCCGGCGTACGAGTTGAGCAGCGACACCACCACCGGCATGTCGGCCCCGCCGATGGGGAGCACCATGAACACGCCCAGCAGCAGCGCGAGCCCGATCATCGCGTAGAACACCATCGACGTCTCGGGGCGGTAGATCAGATACAGGAACATGACGACCGCCACCCCGAAGAGGGTGATGTTCACCGCGTTCTGGCCCCGGTAGGTGACCGGCCTCCCGGTGATCAGTTCCTGAAGCTTGCCGAAGGCCATGAAGCTGCCGGTCACGGTGAGCCCGCCGAACAGGACCTCGAACCCGAGCGCGGCCATGGTCGAGCGAGGGACGTGCGCGTTGATCCGGTACTCGGCGATGCCCACCAGCGTGGCGGCCAGTGCCCCGAACATGTGGCTGATCGCGATCCGCTGGGGCATCGCGGTCATCGGCACGAACATGCCGAGCGGATAGCCGATGACCGATCCCAGGATCAGGGCCACCGCGATGTAGTCGAAGCGGATGATCTCGTGGTGGAAGAGCGTGCCGACGATCGCCAGCGCCATCCCCACCGCCGCCTGCTGCATGCCCAGCCGCGCCTTGTCGGGACGGGAGAGGCTCTTGAGACCGAGGATGAAGAGGACGGACGAGGCCAGGTAGATGGCCTGGATGACCACCTCGCGGGCATCCATCAGCCCGGCCCTCCGGTCTTCTTCTCCAGGGCCGGCGGTCCACCCGGCGGGGGCTTCGCCTCGCGGCGGAACATCTTCAGCATCCGATCGGTGATGAGAAAGCCGCCCACCACGTTGATGGTCGCGGCGGTGACCGCGATGAACCCGAGCCAGTTGGAGGCGGTGTCCCGGTTCGCCCCGGCGAGCACCAGCGAGCCCACGAGGCTGATGCCGGAGATGGCATTGGTCGCCGACATCAGAGGGGTGTGGAGCAGCGGCGGGACGCGGGTGATGACCTGGTAGCCCACGAACGCGGCAAGAACGAAGACGTACAGCTCGATGATGCTGATGGCGCTCACCGTCCTGTCCCTCCCGGCACCTGTCCGTTCAGCGTGACGAGCATCGGCTTGGTGATCTCGTCCTCGGGGTCGATCTTCAGGGCACCTTCCTTGGTGGAGAGGTGCTGCACCACCGCGAGCACGTTCCGGGCGAACATCTGGCTCGCGTGGAGCGGCACCGTGGCCGCGAGCTGCACTGGCCCGAGGACCACCACCCCGCCGATCTCCACCCGCTCCCCCGCCTTGCTCCCCTCGACGTTGCCCCCGGTCTCCGCGGCCAGATCGACCACCACCGAGCCGGGCCGGAGCGTGGCGAGCGCCCTGGCGTCGATCAGCACCGGGGCGCGGCGGCCCGGGACCTGGGCGGTGGAGATGAGGAGGTCTTGCTGGGGAATGGCCGCGGCCAGCGCCTCGCGCGTCTTCGCCTGCTCCTCGGCGGTCAACGGACGGGCGTACCCGCCCTCCCCCTCGTAGTCGGCGGACACCTCGGGTCCGACGAAGGTGGCTCCGAGGCTCAGGACCTGCTCCCGCGCCGCCGGGCGGACGTCGAAGCCGGCCACCACGGCACCCAGCCGCTTCGCCGTGGCGATGGCCTGCAGCCCGGCGACCCCCGCTCCGAGCACCAGCACCTTGGCCGGGGCGAGCGTCCCGGCGGCGGTGGTGAGCATCGGAAGGAGCTTGCCCAGCTCGGCCGCCCCGAGCAGCACTGCCTTGTACCCGGCGACCGTCGCCTGCGAGCTGAGGACGTCCATCGACTGGGCCCGGGTGATGCGCGGCACTCGCTCCAGGGCGAGGAGCGTCAGCCGCCGCGCCCCGAGCGCCGGGAGGAGCGCCTCGACCGGCTCCACCCCCAGCATCGAGACCAGGGTGGAGCCCTCGGGCGCCTCGGCGATCTCCGCCGGGGTGGGCCGGCGGACCCGGGCCCAGAGCTCGGCGCCGGTGAGCGCCTCGGCCCGCGACGCGTGCACCCGGGCGCCTGCCTTCTCGTAGTCGGCGTCGGTGAAGCCGGCGGCCAGCCCGGCGCCCCGCTCCACCGAGATCTGATGTCCGGACTTCGTGAGCCGCTGCACCACGTCGGGGACCAGCGCCACCCTGGCCTCGCCCGGTGCGGTCTCCCGTAGCACCGCGATGCGCATCCGCTACCCCCGCCTAGAAGGAGTTGCCGATCGTGAACTCGAAGAGGATGGGATCGTCGATCGGCCGCCTGGTGAGTGGAATGCCCCACTCGAATCGTAGCGGACCGACTGGCGAGAACCAGCGAATCCCGAACCCCGTGGACCAGAACAGTCCCAGCGGAAGCGAGTGCTGCTTGTCCTCGAAGAAGCGGGCGTCGACGGCGAACGCATTGCCCGCGTCGACGAAGACCACACCCTTGACCCCGACCTTGGGGACGATCGGGAACTCGAGCTCGAGGTTGAGGACGAACTGCTTGTTGCCGCCCACCACGAAGGGCGTCGCCGGACAGTCGGGCCTGTTGCAGGTGGGGACGAGGATGGTCGGCGAGATCGAGCTCAGCGAGTACCCGCGGACGGTGTTGATGCCGCCCAGGTAGTAGAGCTCGGAGACCGGGAGCCGCCGGTTCGGGTCCAGGTTGGCGATGTAGCCGAGGGTCAGGTTGGTCTTGAAGACCATGGTCAGCGGGAGCGAAAAGTAGAAGCGGGAGAAGAACGAGTACCGGGCGTAGTTCAGGTCTCCTCCCAGCCAGTCGGGAGCGAACTCCGCAGAGGCGAACTGGTAGAAGCCGCGGGTCGGGAAGAGGCGGTTGTCGCGCCGGTCCCAGGCGAGGCTCAAGCGCACCGCCGAGGTGATCTGCGTCCCGGTGCGGAAGCGGCCGAACAGCGGCGTGGTGTTGGTGTTGATCACCCCCGCGTTCGGGCCGGTGCCGGTGCCGCCCGGCGAGGCCTCGACCCATTCACGGGTGTACCCGACGCTGGCGATGAGGTCGTCCCAGATGTGGTAGCCGAGCCCGAGCGATCCGCCGAGGGCCTGGCGGGTGAAGTCGAACTGGTCGATCTGGGTCCGGTAGACGTCGAAGGAGAAGATCCAGTCGCTGTCGAAGAAGTACGGGTCGTAGAACGACAGCTGCACCAGCTGCCGGAGGCTGGAGAGCTGGGCGGAGATCGAGACCGTCTGGCCCCACCCGAGGAAGTTGTTCTGGGTGACCTGGGCCGTGAAGATGAAGCTCTCCACCGAGCTGAAGCCGAAGCCCACCTGGAAGCTACCGGTGCTCTTCTCCTTCACCTCCACCGTGACGATGACGTGGGAGTCGTCGGTGCCCGGCTTGTAGGTGATCTCCACCGTCTCGAAGAAACCGAGCGCATTCACCCGCTCCTTGCTTCGGCGGAGCCCGCTGCCGTTGAAGAGGTCTCCTTCGTAGATCCGCAGCTCGCGCCGGATGACCTTGTCCCGGGTCTTGGTGTTCCCGGTGATCTCGATCCGGTCGATGGTCTGCAGCTTCCCCTTCTCCACCCGGAAGTCGAGGGCGACGGTCCGGTCCTGCGGATTGACCTGGGTCTCGGGGTTGAAGTTGGCGTAGGCGTAGCCCTGGTCCTGGTAGATGTCGGCCAGCGACTGGTCGTCCTTCAGGACCTTGGCCCGGCTGAAGTAGTCACCCTTCCGCGACTCGAGCACCGCGAAGAGCCGATCCTTCGGGACGATCAGGTCGCCGGAGAAGTCGATGCTCGAGATGCGGTACTGCTCGCCCTCGGTGATCTTCACCGTGATGTAGATGAGCCGCTTGTCGGGCGAGAGCGCGACGGTGGGATGCTCCACCTTCACGTTCAGGAAGCCGCGGTCGTAGTAGGCAGCCTCGATGATCGCCAGGTCGCGCTGGAACGCCTCCTCGCGGAAGGTGCCCTCGCCCGTGAGGAACCCGAAGAAGTTCCCCTCCCGGGTGATCATCTGCGCCTTCAGCTCCTCGGCCGAGACCTTGTCGGTGCCGATGAGGTTCACCTGCTTCACCATGACCTTGGCGTGCTCGTTGACCACGAACACGACGTCGGCCTGGTTGGTGCCCTGGACCGGGACGATCCGGTAGGTGACCTCGGCCAGGAAGAAGCCCTTCTCGACGTACTTCTCCTGGATCTTCTTGACGTTCCGCCTCACCGCGTCCAGGTCGAGGATCTGGTACGGCTTGAGGTCGACGGTGTCCTTGAGGTCCTCCTTGTTCAGCTCCTCGGCGCCCTGGAGCCGCCACTCGCGGACCGACGGACGTTCCACCACCCGGACCACGTAGGCGATGCCCCCCGCGGGGAGCCGCTGGGTGAGCAGCTGGATGTCCGCGAAGTAACCCAGGCTCCACAGCGACTGGATGTCTGCCCCGGTCAGCGCCGGGTCGAAGGGCCGGCCGAGCTTGTTCTTCAGCGCGCGCTTGATGACCTCCGGCTCCACCCGCCGGTTCCCCTCGATGCGCACCTCGGTGAGGATGTCCGAGCCGCTCTGCACCGGCACGTCGGCCTGGCTGCTGACGCCCGGGGTCCCCGCGTCGGCTGCGGCCGGAGCCTCGGCTGCGGCGGCGCTTCCCGCGTCAGGCTCACCGGCCGGCGCTGCAGCGGACGGAGCTCCGGCGTCCGGGGCGGCGACCCCCACGGGCGTGCCCCCATCCACCCCCTGCGCACGCGAGGGGCCGGAGAGGACGAGCACGAGCAGGGCGGCGGCCAGGAGCCAGGTGGCGGTCGTCTTGCGTGCGGAAACGTTCAACCTCGTCGAGGAGCTGCGGCCGTTGGAAGGGCGCGCACTGTAGGGGAGGGAGGAGGACAGGGACAATGGTGAAAAGCTCTACGCCGGCTCGACCTTGCCCCCAGCGAGCCGCAACTTCCGCGGCATCGAACGGGCTAGCGCCTCGTTGTGGGTCACCACCACGGCCGTGATGCCCAGATCTCGGTTCACCTCGCGCAGCACCTGGTGGATGCCCTCGCCCGTCACCGGGTCGAGGTTTCCGGTGGGCTCGTCGGCGAGGAGGAGCATCGGCTCGAGCACCAGCGCCCGCGCCAGCGCCACCCGCTGCGCCTCGCCGCCCGAGAGCTCGCCGGGACGGTGGTCCACCCGCGCACCGAGCCCCACCCGGTCCAGCAGCCCACGGGCACGCCGGAACGCCAGGCTGCGATCCATCCGCTGCACCAGCGCAGGGATGGCCACGTTCTCCAGGGCGGTGAACTCGGGCAGGAGATAGTGGCTCTGGAAGACGAAGCCCACCGTCCGATTGCGGAAGCGGGCCAGGTCGGCGTCGGGGAGCCCGAGCACGTCGACCCCGTTGACCGTCATGGTTCCGGAGACCGGCGCATCGAGGGTCCCGAGCACGTGGAGGAAGGTGCTCTTCCCCGAGCCCGAGGCGCCCACCAGGCTCACCAGCTCGCCACGCTCGATGTCCAGCGACAGGGCGCGCAGCACGTCGATGCGCTTGCCGTGCAGCCAGTAGCTCTTCGACAGCTCGCGGATCTCGATGAAGGCCATCCCGGGTCGCCCTACTCTCCCTTGAGGCCTTCCACCGGCTCGACGCGCGAGGCGCGCAGGGCCGGGTAGATCGACGCGAGGTAGGTCACGAGGATCGCGATCAGCACGGTGAGCGCGGTCTGCAGCGGCTCGACCTTCACCGGGAGCGAGGGGATGTAATAGACCTCCGGGTCGAGCCGGAGCCCCACCTTCTCGATGAAGAGGCACCAGGCAAGGCCGGAGATGAGCCCGAGCAGGCCCCCGGCCAGGCCGATCTGCAGCCCCTCGGCGAGGAAGATCTTCACGATCCCTCCCGGGGGAACGCCGAGGGCCTTGAGGACCGAGATCTCCTTGCGCTTCTCCAGCACCAGCATGGTCACCGTGGCCACGATGAGGCCGGCGGCGACCACCACGATGATGGAGAGGATGATGCCCATCACCAGCTTCTCCAGCCGCAGGGCGGAGAAGAGGTTGCGGTTCATCTCCCCCCAGTCCTTGGTCCGGTAGGGATAGCCCTCCAGGGCGTTGAGCACGCTCGAGGCGATTCGCCGGGCGTCATCCACGTCCTTGACCTTGAGCTCGACACCCGTGGCCCCGCGGATGCCCGAGAAGGACTCGGCGGCCTTCAGGCCGACGTAGACGAACTTCGAGTCGTACTCGAACATTCCCGTGTAGAAGATGCCGGCCACCCGGAAGGCCTTGGAGGTTGGAATGGGCCCGGACGGCCCCATGCCGCCACCCAGCGGCGAGATGACGGTCACCGGATCCCCCACCAGCACGCGCAGGTTCGACGCCAGCTCGCGGCCGAGGAGGATTCCAGGGAGTGGAGGGCTTCCGGGGCCATCCTTCGGCATCTGGATGACGTCGTCGTCCCGGGAGCGGTCCATCTTGTAGCGGGTGCGCACCGGGATGTCCTCGGGGTGCGAGAGCCAGCGGATGTCCCCACCCGGGGTGATGTTCCTCGGCAGGTCAGTCACCTGGCCGGTCGTGTCGGGGTCGACGCCCTTGATGATCGCCCCGTCGGCCTGGGCCTCACTGGCGACCATCACCTGCCCGAGGATGAACGGGGTCTGGCCGATGACCCCGGGCACCCCGGCGATCTTCTTGATCACCTCGGGGTACTCGGGCATCGCCCCGTCCTTCGTGGGGTCGCCGTACTTCATGACCACCACGTGAGCGTTGGTGCCGAGGATCTTCTTCTGGAGGTCGACCTCGAACCCGCTCATCACGCTGAGGACGATGATCAGCGCCATCACCCCGACCCCGACCCCGCCCACGCTGAGCGCGGTCATCATCTCGGTGGGGGACTGGCTGCGCTCCTGCGCCTCGTGCAGGGCCCGCGCGGCGGCCAGCGGATTGTGACGGCCGAGCTCGCGGATCCGGGTCCGCTCCACCACCGCGTCCGCCGCCCGCAGGATGCCGAGGACGATGAGCGGCGGGATGATCCCCGTCAGGAGCACCACGGCCCCTCCGAGCAGGAGGCGAGGGCGGAACACGTGCACGTGCCGGCGGGCGACGAAGAGCTCGAACCCGGTGCGCACGTCCAGCCGCCCCGAGGCATTGGCCACGAAGCCGGTGAGGATGCCGAGGACGAGGGCCAGCACCAGCAGGCAGAAGACGAGCCAGTACCCGAGCTCGGGTCGGCCCAGGAGATTCGCGAGGTAGATGACCTCGCGGAACCGCGGGCCGAGCCTCGCATCGAGGGCGGGGATCGACGGGAGGAGCGAGAGCAGCGCCGGGAGCGGAACGCCCAGGTAGAGGACCGCGATGGTCGCCTCCGGTGCGGACAGCTTGTGCGAGCGCGACGCCCCCACGAACCCGCCGAGGAAGGCGACAGCCGCGGCCGCGGTGAGCGCCACCCCGAACGCCGCCGGCGGGCCCCACCCCACCCCGCGCGAGGCAGAGGCCAGGGCGGTCTGCAGCAGCACGAGGACCAGCTCCGCCCCGAGGATGCCCACCCCGTACGCCGCCAGCGTTCCGAGGTGGAAGTCGCGCCATCCCGCCAGCGGAGAGGTCGCCCCTTGCGTCACGGGCTCGGTCGCCGACGGCTCGCGGTCCGTCCGCGGCAGGCTCCCCAGCGCCACCAGCGCCCACCCGAGGAGCCACGCGGCTCCGGCAGGGAGAAGGAGCCAGAGCGCCGGGGTGGCGGCCGCCGCCCGGCGGGCCTCCAGCACGCCCTTCACCGCGCCCACGAGCGGCCCCCAGCCGAAGGCGCCGAGGGAGAGGCGGGCCAGCACCGGTCCCCAGGCGCCGGCACGGCCCAGCTCCACCGCCGCGAGGGCGACCCCGGCGAGGACCAGCGCCGCGCCCGTGGCCCGCAGCACCCAGCGGGCG
>DASXGF010000059.1:0-7348 GCA_036489275.1 Myxococcaceae bacterium
GGACAGCCGGACGCCGGGCCCTCGGGTCCACCACAGGACCGCGCCTGGGTTCGGTTCGGAAACCTCTCGCCGGACGCGCCCGCGCTCGACGTCTGCGTGAGCCCGATGGGGGCAGGCCAGTGGGGCTCGCCGCTCCTCGGAAGCGCCGTGCAAGGCGGCCTGAGCTTCCCGTCGATGAGCAAGGTGACCTACATCGACGCGGGCTGGCTGGACTTCCGGGCGGTGGCGCCGGGTGGAAATTGCGCGACGCCGATCGGGGTCGATCTCACGGCCCAGCAGCTCAACGAGCACGGCACGTACACCATCACCGCGGTCGGGCTCGTCAATCCCGGGACGACCTCGGGCGGCCCGTACCGGCTCCAGCAGTACATCGAGCACCAGGAGCCGCCCGACGCGGGCTTCGCCCGGATGCGCTTCCTGAACATGGCTCCGAACGCGCCGCCGATCTGGGACGGCGTGGCCGACGGTGGGGCCTGGGTCCAGCAGTTCACCGATACCGAGATGGCGTTCCGCTGGTTCGCCACCGGCGACGGGGTCTTCGACGGCTACCAGGACATGGTGCCGAATCCCGCGCTGCCGCTCGCCATTCGACCGACGCGGCCACAGGACACGACGGATCTGTTCTCGGCGCCGGTGGATCTGCGCGCGGGCACCATCACCGCGGTGTGGGTCGTCGGGCTGGTCGGCGGGACCGGGGGCCAGGCACTCGGGTACTTCATCTGCGACGAGGCGCCAGCGGCTGACGGCGGGACGACCACCTGTCATCGGGAGTGACCGCGCGCTGACGCGGCCGGCGGAGCGCGGCCCCGGGCGCGGCCGATGTTCGGCCTCGGGGCAACGCGTGACGGCCGGCCGTCTGCGCGCGGGACGGTTCCGGCGCTGGCCTCCACCCGGGCCGTCGCTGCATCCCAAACCGGAACGCTGGGATTGAAGCGAGCGGGACAACGGTCTCGCAGCGAAGGCTGATCCGTCCCTGATCCCTCGCAGCGCGACGGTTTGCCGGACGCCCGACGCCCCGACCCTCGGGAATGCGGACTCGGTGGCGGGCAGCGGGCGGGCGCCCCCCTCGCCGCCCAGTAGCGCCCGCCCGCCCAGCCTCTTCGCCCCGCCCACGGCGCACCCCATGCGCCGGGCCCCACCCTCTCCCGCTCCCACGACGCACGGTTTGCAGCCCGGATGCCACGCAGCCAGCCTCGAATCTCGACGAATCCCGAGGGGATTCGCACCCCCGCGCCGATCCGCTGTAAGAACTCCCGCGCAACGCGTGGCCCCTCGCTCGATGGCACGTGGCCTGCTTGCCTTTGCCCACGATTTCGGACAGTTCAACCTCCCTCGGACCACGTGGAACTCGCTCCAGCCTTCCAGTTGCACGAGGTCAGCAAGCGCTACGGGGCGCGCTGGGCCCTCGTTCGCCTCTCGCTCACTGTGCGCCGCGGCGCCGCCGTGCTCCTGACCGGGCACAACGGCTCGGGCAAGACCACGCTGCTCCGGATTCTCGCCACCGCCGTGCGACCGTCGTCTGGCCAGGTCCAGGTGCTCGGCGTCGACCCCACCCGCGATCCGGACCCGGTGCGGGCCCAGGTCGGCCTGCTGAGCCACGCGCACTACGTCTACGAGGACCTCTCCGGCCTCGAGAACATGGTCGTGCTCACCCGGCTCCTCGGCGAACCCGCCACCGCCGCCGCGGCCGCCATGGAGCGCCTCGGCCTGGATCCGCGTGACGACCGGCCCGTCCGCACCTACTCGGCCGGAATGCGGCGGCGGCTCGCCCTCGCACGGCTGTTCCTCAAGCAGCCCGCGGTGGCCCTCCTCGACGAGCCCTTCGTCGAGCTCGACCCCACCGGTGTCTCCGAGCTCGAGGCGCGAATCCGCGAGCTTCGCGCCGCCGGGACCACGCTCGTCCTCGCCACGCATCACATCGAACAGGGACTTCTGCTCTGCACGGACCGATTGCATCTGGATCAGGGACGATCCATCGCCGCATGAGGCGCCCTGGCCTCCTGGCCTCGACGTGGGTCCTCTTCCGCAAGGACCTGCTGCTCGAGTGGCGCTCCCGTGCGCGCGTGAACGCGCTCGTCTTCTTCTCCCTCGCGACCCTGCTCCTCTTCTCCTTCGCCCTCGGACCGGACACCGCGCTGCTCCGGCGCGGCGCGGGCGGGTACCTCTGGCTCGCCCTGCTCCTCTCCTCGGTGCTCGCGCTCGGCGAGTCGTTCCGCGTGGAGCGGGAGAACTCCAGCCTCGAGGGGCTCCGGCTCGTGCCGGTCGACACCCGGGCCATCTTCCTCGCCAAGGGCATCGCCAACGCGGTGCTCCTCGCCGCCCTCGGCGTCCTCCTGGTCCCGGTGCTGGTGGCCCTGCTCGACGTGCGGATCGTCCTTCCCTGGGCGCGCCTCCTGACCATCGTGGGGCTCGGCTGCCTGGCCATCGCCGCGCCCGGCACGCTCTACGGCGCCATCGCCAGCCACGCCCGCGCGCGCGACGTGCTGCTGCCGCTCCTGCTCTTCCCGATCCTCATCCCCGCACTGGTCGCCGCCGCCAAAGGGACGGCCCTGGTCTTCGAGGGCGACCCGATGGGCCAGCTCCCCTCGTGGATCGCGCTACTGGGAGGCTTCGACGTCGTCTACTGGGGGCTCGGGGTCGTGTTGTTCCCCCGGGTGATCGAGGAGTAAGGAACCGAATGGACGCGACGATGAGACGAGGACTGGAGATCGCCGCGGTGGTGGCCATCGCCTGCATCTTTGCCTACGCGGCATGGGTGGGCCTGGTGTGGGCCCCGCCCGACCGGGAGATGGGCGACGTGCAGCGGATCATGTACGCCCACGTGCCAATGGTGCAGATGATGCTACTGGCCGGCACCATCAACTTCGTCGCTTCGATCCTCTACCTCTTCCGCGCCTCCTGGAAGACCGACGCCCTCGCCGAGGCCTCCGCCGAACTGGCCCTGGTCTTCGGGGCGATCGGCACCACCCTGGGCTCGATCTGGGGACGGCCCACCTGGGGCGTCTACTGGGCCTGGGATCCCCGCCTCACCACCGTCGCCATCCTCCTGGTTGCCTACGCCGGCTACATGGCGCTCCGCCGTTTCGTCGACGACCCGGAGCGCCGCGCGGTGTGGGCCGCCGTGACGGCGATCATCATCGCGGTGGACGTTCCGATCATCTACTTCAGCGTGAAGTGGTGGAAGAGCCTCCACCAGGTCCAGTCCAACCCGCGCACGGTGGATCCGCAGATGGTGCACGCGCTTCGCTGGAACATCAGCGCCTTCTTCCTCGTGTTCATCGCCTTCCTCGTCGCCCGCTACAGGATCGCCCTCGCGGCGCGCATGCGCGAGACCACCGTGCCCGAGGCCAGCCCGAGCGCCCGCCAGGTGGTGGTCTCGTGAACGCGCTCCGGACAGTGCTGGCCGCGGTGGGCGAGGGTCGGATCCAGGGAGGATGGGAGTACGTGAAGGCCGCCTACGCAATCTGCTGGACCGGGCTCTCGCTCTACGCCCTGTCGCTCTGGGTGCGACGCCCACGGGAGGGCGGACCGTGACCTCCTCCACACGCAATCGCCTCTTCGCCCTCGGCGCGCTCCTCGTCGCCGGAGCAGGCCTGGCCTTCGTGGCCTTCGGGAACATCGGCCAGAACCTGGTCTTCTACTGGACGCCGGGCGAGATGCTGGCCCAGGGGAGCAAGGCCTACGGCCCCACCATCCGCCTCGGCGGGATCGTCCAGCCGGGAAGCCTCCACTGGGACGCCGCTCACACCCACCTCACCTTCCGCGTGGCGGACAGCGACAAGGCGGGCGCCCCGTCGGTCGTGGTCCAGTCGCTCGAGACGCCCCCCCAGATGTTCCGGGAGCGGATCGGCGTCGTCGTCGAGGGAACGTTCGACAAGTCGCAGACGTTCACCTCGTCGCGGCTGATGGTGAACCACTCCAACGAGTACCGCCCGCCCAAGCCGGGTGACGGGCCGGACAAGTGGAAGGCAACCGTCTCGGCTCCCACGGCGGAGGCCCGATGATCTCCATCCTGGGCACCACCCTGGTTCTCGGAGGCCTGCTGGCCGCGGCGTTCGGCGCCGTGGTGGGCATCGAGGGCGGCCTGCGTCACCGGCCGAACGCGCTGAAGATCGTCCTCGGCGCGGTGACCGTCTTCCTGGTGTGCATGCTCGGCGCGAATCTCACGATGGTCTACGCGCTGGTGACGCACGACTTCAGCGTCCACTACGTGTCGCAGGTGGGCAGCCGGGCCACTCCGCTCGTCTACACGGTCGTCTCGCTCTGGAGCGCGCTCGAAGGGTCGATCCTCTTCTGGGGCGCCATCCTCGCCGTCTACGTCTTCGCCTTCTCCCGGGCGCACCGGAACCACCCGCCGACGAATCCCCTGCTCGCGCTCGGGACGATGCTCGCGGTGGGGGTCTTCTTCTCCTTCCTCATCGCCGGGCCGGCCAACCCCTTCGGCCGGGTGACGCCCGTGCCCCCCGACGGACCGGGGCCGAATCCGCTGCTCCAGAACCACGTGCTGATGGTCATCCACCCCCCCATGCTCTACCTGGGCTACGTGGGGATGGTCGTCCCCTTTGGCATTGCCGTGGCCGCGCTGCTCCGCGGGCAGCTGGGCGACGCGTGGATGGCGGTCCTCCGCCGCTGGACCCTCATCCCCTGGATGTTCCTCTCGGTGGGCATCGTCCTCGGCTCGTGGTGGGCGTATGCCGTCCTCGGCTGGGGCGGCTACTGGGCCTGGGACCCGGTGGAGAACGCGTCCTTCCTCCCCTGGCTGACCGCGACCGCCTTCCTCCACTCGGCGATGGTGCAGGAGCGGCGGCACACCCTGAAGCTGTGGACGGTGAGCCTGTCGCTCGGGTGCTTCCTCCTCACCATCCTCGGCACCTTCATGACCCGCAGCGGGGTCTTCAACTCGGTGCACTCCTTCACCCAGTCGGAGATCGGTCCCACCTTCCTGGTGTTCCTCGGGGTGGTGCTGCTCGTGTCGATCATTCTCATCGCCGTCCGGGGCCCGCTGCTCGTGCCCGAGGGGAACCTGGGCAGCGTCGCCTCGCGAGAGACCGCGATCCTGCTGAACAACCTCCTCTTCGCCGCCCTCACCTTCACCGTGCTCCTGGGGACGGTGTTCCCCCTCGTCCGCGAGGCGTTCTCCGGGGTGCGGATCAGCGTGGGGGCCCCGTACTTCAACCGCATGGCCGTCCCGCTCGGGGTCGCCATCCTCTTCCTGATGGGCGTGGGACCGTCGCTGCCCTGGGGGCGCGCCTCGCCCGAGACGCTGCGCCGGCAGTTCCTCGTGCCCGCCGCCATCGGCGTCGGGGTGGTGCTCGTCTGCCTCGTGGCGGGTCTGCGCGGCGGGCTGACCCTGCTGACCTTCGGCCTCGGCGGGTTCGCGGGCACCGTCACCCTCCGGGAGATGGCCCTCCCGGTCCGGGTGCGGATGCGCGAGCAGGGCGAGCCGCTGCCCCAGGCCCTCTGGCGGAGCGCGACCCGCGCCCGCCGCCGCTTCGGCGGCTACATGGTCCACCTCGGCGTGGTGCTGGTGTTCGTGGCCATCGCCGCGTCGCAGTCCTACGTGGTCCACACCACCGCGACGCTGAAGACCGGTGAGCGATTCCAGCTGGGGCCGTACACCGTGCAGCTCACCGGGCTCCGCAACGGCGTCGACCCGCACCGGCGCTGGACCGCGGCCGAGGTCCAGGTGACCGACGGCAGGGGCCGCCAGCACCTGCTCGCCCCGCGGATGAACTTCTACGAGCGGAGCACCGACCCCATCGGCAGCCCCGCCATCCGCTCGGCCGCCTTCGAGGACTTCTACCTGACGCTCCTCGCCTTCGACCAGGGCACGCCCTCGGCGAGCTTCAACGCGTGGATCTTCCCGATGGTGTCGTGGATCTGGTGGAGCCTTCCGCTCTTCGTCCTCGGCGCCCTCTTCGCCGCCTGGCCCGAGCGCCGGCGGGCCCGCGCCGACGCCCCGGAACCCGTCTCCGTGCCGGGGAAGGCGCAGAGCCCCGGAGCCGCGGCGTGAGCCGGCGAGGCCTCTGGATTGGCCTGTCCCTGGCCGCGGTCACCGCCGTGCTGCTCTTCGTGCTGGCGAAGGGCTTCGGGCGAGACCCGCACGAGGTCCCCTTCCAGCTCCGAGGAAAGCCCGCGCCCGACTTCACCCTCCGGCGGATGGATACCGGCGCTCCGGTGAGGCTCTCCGAGCTCAAGGGGAAGCCCATCGTCCTCAACTTCTGGGCGAGCTGGTGCGGGCCGTGCAAGGCCGAGCACCCGGTCGTGACGATGGCCGCGCGGCGCTTCGGGCAGGACTACCAGTTCTTCGGCGTGGTGTTCGAGGACACCGAGGAGAACGCTCGTGCCTTCGCCGGCGCGCCGGACCCGAGCTTCCCGCAGCTCATCGACGAGCGCTCGCGGATGGCCGTGGACTACGGCGTCACCGGCGTCCCCGAGACGTACTTCATCGACGCGCAGGGCATCCTCCGCGACAAGGTCGCCTACCCCATCGATCCCCGGACGATGATGGAGAAGCTGGCCGCGCTGAAGCAGCCGGCCGGGCCGCTCTCGGAGGTGGTCCGATGACGGCCTGGGTCCTGGGGCTCGTCCTCGCCTCCTACGCCCCACAGCAGGCCGGCAGCGCCCTCCTCGACCCGGCCCGCGAGGCCAGGGTCCAGGCGCTTGGCAAGCAGCTGCGCTGCCCGATGTGCCAGGGCCTGTCGATCGCCGACTCGAGCTCCTCCGCGGCCCGGGCACAGATGGACAAGGTGCGCGAGCTGGTCGCCGACGGAAAGAGCGACCCCGAGATCCGCGACTACTTCACCTCGCGCTACGGCGAGTGGGCGTTGCTCGATCCCCCGGCCAGCGGGATGAACCTCCTGGTCTGGCTCCTCCCCCTGGCATTGCTCGTGGGCGGAGGGTTTGCCATCGCCCGGACGATGCGCCGCCCGGTTCCCGCCGCAGAGGCCCCGGCGCCGCCGACGGAGGCGGAGCGCCCGCCCTCCGACGACCCCTACCTCGAGGCAGTCAGGGCGGAGCTGCGCCGGTGACCGAGAGCCACTGGATTCCCGGCATCGTCGTCCTCTCGCTCGGTCTCATCGCCGGAGCGCTGTATCTCCTGTTCGGCAGGAAGTCCGCCGTGGCCATCCCCGCCGAGCAGGAGAGCGATGCCCAGCGGCGCGTCGACTCGCTTCTCTCGCAGCTGCGCGAGCACCAGGGCGAGCAGCACCAGATGGACCCCACCGCCTGGGAGGCCGAGCGGACCCGGCTCGAGCGTGCCGCCGCCGACGCGATGCGGGCGCGCGACGCGCTCGGGAAGCAGCCGGAGAAGGCCGCCGCCAGGGGGAAGAAGGGCGCCGCCACGGCC
>DASXGF010000089.1:0-13056 GCA_036489275.1 Myxococcaceae bacterium
CGATGATGCTCCCCACGATGCCCGAGGGCTCGAACGGATTGTCCGTGCCGCGGTGGAACAGCATGGCGGCCAGGAAGCCGCCGACGAACGAGCCAACGATGCCCAGCAAGATCGTTGCCAGCCAGCCCATCGGGTCTGCCCCGGGCATGATGGCCCGGGCAATCAGTCCGGCGATGAGACCCACGACGATCATCGAGATGATTCCCATGACCCTGTGACCTCCGCTAGGAACTCGTCCCCCCAGCGGTGCGCACGCTGCCGACATCCCGGCCGCGGTGCAATTGCAAGGGACGACCTGTCGAAAGGAAGACGGTCAGCCCCAGCGGATCTCCAACCGGTCGCGCACCCCGGCGTCGAGCGCCCTTCGTGCGTCACCCCGGTGCACCGCGATCTCCACGAAGCCCTGGCTTCCCACGAGTGCGAGCGCCTCGCCCGCCGGAACGTCGCCGTAGGTCCGGCGACCGGTGAGGGTGCGGCCGCCGATCGACGCCGTCCACGAGCCGCGGTCGGCCAGGACCGTCCCCGGCACGTTGGAGATGAGGTTTCCGAAGCGGTCGATCGCCTGGATGATCCCGTGTGCGCCGCCGGGAACGAGCTCCCAGCCGGGGAAGTCGAGCGTCACCAGTCCCTCCGGCGGAATGGCGCGCCCGAGCGACTCGAGGGGGACGCCCCGGGCCAGGTGCGCCGCGACCGGAGAGAAGATGTCGCGTCCGTGGAAGGTCGCGCTCGGGCTCGGGGTGCGCCAGAAGCGCGCCTCGGAGAGCTCGACGGCGGCGACCGGCGGGTCCACCTCCAGCGCGCCGCTGAAGAGGCCGTTGTCCGGACCGACGAAGCTCGCCCCGCTTCCGACCCGGATGGCCACGCCGCGGCGCGCGGTTCCGACGCCGGGGTCCACGACCGCGAGGTGCACCGTGCCCGCGGGGAAGAAGGGTGTGGCGGTGAGCAGGCGGAAGCGCGCGAAGGCGACGTCCTGCGGCGGCACGAGGTGGGTGACATCGACCAGGCGGGCGTCGGGCGCGATGCAGGCAATGACGCCCTTCATCGCCGCGACGTAGCCGTCCTCGAGACCGAAGTCGGTCAGCAGGGTGATGATCCGCATCGGAGCGCCCGGGCGGAGCATCGCGCTCCCGGCACGGGGACTCCAGACGGTGTGACAGGTACGCACCGCGCACGAGACCGGTCGGCGCGACGGGGTCATCGGGACCCCGCCACTCCGAGCTTTGCCCCGGGGGAGGATTCGCTACGGTGCGCCGATGCGCGCTCTCCCTGCCGGAGCACTCCTGGCGCTTCTCCTCGGTTGCTCGTCCGGGACCACCGGGCCGCCGGGCCCGACGGGCGACACGGGGCCGGCGGGGCAGACGGGTCTGGCCGGTCCACCGGGGCCTGCCGGTCCTGCGGGGGGCGCGGGCCCAGCCGGTCCGCCCGGGGCGCAGGGCACACCGGGGAACGTCGACCCGAACGTCACCGCGTTTCTCGCCCGGTTCGGCGACGCGGGGACGGACAACTCGACTCCCACCTCTGGGGATTGCTTCTCGGGCGGATACATCGGACAGGTGTTCCTCTTCGCCGGGAGCTTCCCGCCGAGGGGAACCGCCTTCGCCCACGGCCAGCTGCTCCCCATCGCCCAGAACCAGGCGCTGTTCTCGCTGCTGGGCACCACCTACGGCGGGGACGCGAGGACGACGTTCGCCCTGCCCGACATGCGAGGCCTCGAGCCGGCGGGCGTGAACTACGTCATCTGCATCGGCGGAATCTTCCCGGCGAGGAACTGAGCCGGCCGGCGGTCTCGTGTCAGAGCGAGGTCCGCGCGTCCTCGCGGCGCGCGGGCTCGATTCCTGGGGTCGACAGCTCGCGCTCGAGGGCCTGAGGAGGGCCTCGAAGAGTGGGGCAGATCGCAGCAGGCCGTCGTGAAAACGACGCGAGCCGTTCTCGAACTTCCCCGCCAGGCGGCATGCTGCGCGTCATGCGCCAGCGTCCTCCGCCCCGCCGGTTCGTCACACCGTCCGCCGTGCTCCTCGGTCTGCTCTGCGCCTCCGCGGCCACCGCGGCAGACGGAGCTCCCGCGCTTCCCGCCAGCGGCCGGGAGGCGATCGAGGCGATGCGAGCCGCGTACGCCGGGCGCTGGTACACGACGCTCACCTTCGTCCAGAAGACCCGCAAGCCCGCTCCCGCCGGGAAGGAGACGGTGGAGACCTGGTTCGAGAGCCTCCGCCACACCGACGCGCAGGGGACGCAGCTCCGGATCGACGTCGCGCCGCTCGCGGACGGAAACGGAGTTCTCTACACGGCCTCGCAGACGCGCCGGTTCAAGGCCGGGAAGCAGGTGGCGCTGAAGGAGGGCGGCAACGCGCTGCTCCCGCTCATCGAGGGGGTCTACGTCCAGCCCCTGGAGCGGACGGTCGCCGAGCTCCGGCGGACCGCGGTCGATCTCTCCCGACCGGTGGTCGCGGGAACCTGGGAGAAGCGCCCGGTCTGGATCCTGGGGGCGACCTCGGGAACGGATCTCCGCTCGCCGCAGATCTGGGTGGACGTCGAGCGCAAGGTGGTGGTCCGGGCGCTCCTCGCTCCCGTACCCGGCGCGCCGCTGATGGACATTCGCATCGGGCGGTTCGTCCCCCTCGCCGGAGGCTGGCTCGGCACGCTGTGCGAGTTCCTGGTCGACGGGAAGCTCGAGCAGGCCGAGGAGTACGAGGACTGGAAGGCCGGCATGAAGCTCCCGGAGGCGCTCTTCGATCCGGCGAGCTTCGCCTCCGCGCCGCACTGGGCGGCGGCGCTCTCGAAGCGCTGACGACCGTCAGTCGAGGTCGAGGGGCTGGTACACGCCCGCGGCGTCGAGCACGGTGCCCCAGACCTTGTGCGACGCCTGGTGCTCGGACATCCCGAACGCCAGCGGCACGCCGAGGCCCATGTCCAGCTTCTGGATGGCTTCCAGCGAGTTCACCAGATCTTCGGTGTTGAGGTTCCTGCCGGCGCGCTTGAGGCCGTCGACGAGCAGATTGCCGGTCACGTAGCCCTCGAGCGAGACGAAGTCCGGCTTCTCGCCAGGCGCGTACTTCGCGAGGGCCTCGCGGTACCGGATACCGACCGTGCTCTGCCCGGTGGGGAGCGGGACGACCTGGGTGACGATGACGCCCTGGGGATACTTCGGCCCGAGCTGCGTCAGCTCCTCGGCCAGCGCCTGGCTGCCGACGAACGAGACGTTGCTGAAGATCATCCCCGGGCGCTGGTCGCGCACCTTCTCGATGAAGTGAGCCGCCGGACGGTAGGTGGCGACCATCACCACCGCATCGACGCCCTTCTTGTCCTGGAGGATGCGGTCGACCGCCTCGGCGACGTCCGCGGTATTCCGCTTGTAGCTCACTCTCAGGATCGCGCTCGGAGCCCGCTTGTACTGCCGCAGTCCCTTCGCAACGCCCTGGAAGCCGGCCTCGCCGAACGCGTCGTCCTGGGCGAAGACCGCGATCCGGTCGGGCTTGATGCGGCGGACCTCGACCAGGTAGTGGACCATGGCCGCGGTCTCCTCGACGTAGCTCGCCCGGTAGTTGAAGACGTAGCGGTCGGGCGGCTCCTTCCGGAGGAGCGACGCGCCGGTGAAGGGACCGAAGAACAGCATCTTACGCTCGAGCGCGTAGGGGACCGCGACCGCCGCCGTGGGCGTGCCCACGTTCCCCACGAAGCCGAACACTCCGCGCTGCTCCGCGAGCTCGCGCATCACGTCGTGGGTCCGGGTGGGCTCGTAGCCGTCGTCGATGGCCAGCAGCTTCATCTTCCGGCCGGCCACCCCCCCGGTGGCGTTGGCCTGCTCGAAGGCGAGCTCGACGCCGATCTTCATCTGGCGGCCCAGCTCCTTCGACGCGCCGCTGAGCGGAGCCGCCATGCCGAGCGTGATCTCGGTGTCGGTGACCCCGGCGACCGTCGGGGCAGCCGCCGCCGTTGCTGGAGCCGCGGCCGTCGCCGCCGTCGCGACCGCCGGTGCCGGCTCGATGGCACGCCCGCGGCGGAGCAGCTGGCTGGCCGCCGCGGCGAGACCGCCGCCCACCACGACGGCGAGCAGGCCCAGGAGTGCGTTCTGCGTCGCATTGCTGCGCCGGCGCTCGTGGCGGATGCTGGAGAAGGGCGCGGTGTGCCGCGAAGAGCTCTCGCCCGGCGACGAGTGCGGCGCGGTGCGGGGGCCCGAGGCCGTCGAGGTCCGCGGACCCGAGGCCGTGGTGCTGCGCGCCGCGGAGACGGCCGGGGCGGCCACCGGATATTCGGCCGGCTCTGGCCTCCGGGCCGTCGCGACTGCGGGACCCGTCGCGCGCGCAGCGGCGGGCGGCGGAGGGGGGCGTGGGGCGGCGACGATGGGCCGCTCACCGGTCATCGTGGGCGGCACCGGCCGAGGGGCGGACACCGCGGGAACCGGAGCCGGTGGAGGCGTCACGGCACGGAGCGTCGGCGGGCCGGGCTTCGGGGCAGCTTGTCCGAAGAGGCCCGCCAGCGCGGTCCACGGCTGCTGGATGGTTCGGCGCACGCTGCGCGGGCCGATTTCCACCTCGTACTTCCCGTCGCGGATCGTCATCATCCGGCGCAGCGACTCGAGCCCTTCCGTGTCGTCGAGATGCGCGTCGGTGATCTCGCCGCCCTCGAAGAAGACCGCGCCGTGCAGCTCGGCGCCGCCGGGCTCGGTGAGCGTGACGCGAACGACGGTGGCCTGACCTCCGCGGCAGCACGCGTCCAGAACATCGACCAGACGGGCGTCCTTGAGGTCGCCCGAGCGAAGCGGGGTGCTCATCCCTGGAATTGTACCGGGGATGCGGTGGCGACGTGGTCGGGTGATCCAAACGACCACGTCCGCCGCAGAGCCATCACCTCGGTGGGAGGTGTGTGCCTGGACGCTCGAATCAGGAACGAGGTGTCCCTTCTCGGGCGCTTACCAGACCCGGACGCGCTCCTTCGGCGCCAGGTAGAGCGCCTCGCCCGGCTTGACCTCGAACGCCGGGTACCAGGCATCGAGGTTCCGGACCGACTGCGCCCGGTACTCGTCGGGCGCGTGGCCGTCGCTCACCACCAGCTGGCGCAGCAGCGGCTCGCGGAACTTGGTCCGCCAGCTCTGCGCGTAGGAGATGAAGAACTGCTGCTCTCCGCTGAACCCCTCGACCACCGGTCCCGCCTTCCCCCCGAGCGAGGCGACCCATCCGTCATGCGCTGCGGCGAGACCGGCGACGTCGGCGATGTTCTCGCTCAGCGTCTGCTTTCCGTTGACGTGGAGGTCGGGGAACGGCTGGTAGGCGTCGAATTGCGAGGCGAGCTGTGCCCCCGAGGCCTGGAAGTGGGCGAGATCCTCCTTCGTCCACCAGTTCCTCAGCTTGCCGGCGGAGTCGAAGAGCGCCCCCTGGTCGTCGAAGCTGTGGCTGATCTCGTGTCCGATGGTGCTGCCGGTGGCGCCGTAGTTGGTCGCGGCAGGCGCCTGCAGATCGAAGAGCGGCGGCTGGAGGACGGCGGCCGGAATGCTCAGTGCGTTGCGCATCGGCAGGTTCACCGCGTTCACCACGTTGGGGAGCATGCACCAGTACGTCCTGTCGACCGGCTTGCCGAGGTCGGCCAGTCGCTGCTGGAGGAAGAAGCGCTGGGCGCGGTCCACGTTGCCCACCAGGTCGTCGCGGCGCACCTCGAGGCCCGACCAGTCCTGCCAGCGGTCGGGGTAGCCGACCCCGACGTAGAGCGTCCCCACCTTCGCCTTGGCCTCCGCCTTGGTCGAGGGGGCCATCCAGTCGAGCCCGTCGATGCGGCGGACGAACGCCGCGGCGATGGACTTCACCATCTCGGAGGCCCGGGCCTTCGCCTCGGGGGTGAAGTGGCGCTCGACGTAGAGACGTCCCACCGCCTCGCCGATCATGTCGTTGAGCCAGTCCTGCGCCCGCTTCCAGCGCGCGGGCTGCTCGGTCGTCCCGCTGAGCACCTGCCCGTAGAAGGCGAACGACCGTTCCTGGAATGGGCGGGAGAGGAAGGCCGCCCGGCGATCGATGGCGTGGAACGTCGCCCAGTCCTTCCAGCTCTGCAGCGGCTCGTGCGCGACCAGCGCCGAGAGGCCGGCGGTCGCCTTCGGGTGCCAGGCGAAGATCACCGGCTGCTCCCCCAGGCCGGCGGCGGCGAAGTAGCGGGTCCAGTCGAGCCCGGGCGCGCGGCGCGCCCACTCGGTCCGGGGCCAGGGATTGTTGGCGTTCTTTACCTCCAGGGACTCGAGGCGCGTCGCGTGGACCTTGGCCATCTTGTTCTCGAGCGCGAGCACGCGCGCGGCCCGGGTCCTGGCGTCCTTGATGCCCGCCAGCCCGAGCAACGCCTCCACGTGCGCGCCGTACTTCTCGCGCGCCTCGACCATCTTTGGATTCGAGGAGACGTAGTACTCGCGGTCCGGGAGGCCGATGCCGCCCTGGAGCAGATAGGCGACGCTCCGCTCGGGCGCGCCGAGATCCGGCGCCACCCACAGCCCGAAGAGCCGCGAGGTGTGGAAGGTGGTGCAGTCCATCGCGTCCACGTCAGCGCGCAGCTCCTCGCCGAGGTAGGTGGCCAGGTCGGCCTTCGTCTTCAGCGCCGCGATGCGCGAGAGCGTGGGCTGGATCGGGGCGACGCCCTTCGACTCGACGGCGGACTCGTCCATGGCCGAGGCGTAGAAGTCACCGACCTTCCGCTGCAGAGAGCCCGCCCGGGCGTCGGACTTCGCGGCGGCCTCGAGGATCTCGCGGGTCTGCAGGCGCAACCGCTCGTCCAGCTCGGAGGTCAGACCCCACGTCGCGCGGTCGGGCGGGATGGTCGCCGTCGCGGCCCACGTGCCGTTGGCGTAGGCGAAGAAGTCGTTTCCAGGGCGGACCGAACGGTCCATCGCACCGACGTCGATCGGACCGGGGGCAGAAGACCGCTCGACGGGGGCCGTCGCGGGAGTCGCGGACAGGGCGGTGGAGGCCGCGGCGACGAGCACGAACAGCAGAGGACGCGTGGGGTAGGACATGCGCGCCACGGTCGCCGTCCGGCAATGGGCCCAGCAAGGTGGAATCTGCGAGCCGCTCGCGGGCTGCGATGAACGGAGCGCAACCTGCCGGAAGGTCCGGCGTTACGAGATCGGTGCGAGCCATTAGCGCTGCTTCTTGGGGCCCCTCGACCTGAAGGGGATTGACCGACTAATCGACCCGCCGCTTCCGTCGAGACCATCACCGAATGACCGAATCGCCGTCGTCGTCGCTTCTCCTCCCGGTTCCCTGGGAGGACTTCTTCAGCCACGCCCCGCTTCCCATGGGCGTCCTCTCCCGGAACGGAGCGGACGCCCGCTTCCTCAGGGCGAACACCGCGAGCGCGGCCCAGCTCGGGCGCCAGGCCGCCGAGATGGCCGGACGCTCCGCGCTGGAGCTCGGGCTTCCTCCGGCGCTGGTCCAGGGCTGGGTGATGTCGCTGGAGGCGGCGCACCAGCTGGGGAGGCCGCTGGACGTGCGCTGGCAGCTGTCGACCGGGCACGGGCTCCGGACCTTCACCACCCGCGTGCTTCCGTTCGCGGACGGCGGGAGCTCGGCGCAGCACTTTGGCTACATCAACCAGGACTGGACGGGCGCGCAGAGCGTCCACCTCGACGACGCCGTCGAGCGCGAGCGGCTCGCCGGTGCGCTGGCCTCCGCACTGGCCGAGGAGGTCGAAGCGCCGCTGGAGCAGCTGCTCGGGCTGATCGGCATCGTGGCCGACGAGGTCGGAGCGCTGGCGGACATGGATCCGGCGCTCGAGCTGGAGGAGTGCGGACGGGTGCTCGCCTCGGCAATGCTCCTGGCGCGCCGGGCGCACGTCCCCGTGCACGAGCTTCGCGAGTTCCTCCGTCCCGTTCCCTACTCGCCGGGTCCGGTCGAGGCCGGCGAGTGCATGCGGAGCGCGCTGCGCCTCGTCAGCTCCGAGGTGAAGCGCTCCTGCGGCGTGCGGACCGAGATCCTCCCCGCGGCCTTCGTCCAGGCCGACGAGCCGCGGCTGCGCCACGCGCTGGTCCGCACCCTGCTCGAGGCTGCCCGTGGGCCGGGGCTCACCTATGCCCGGGTAGGGGAGCTCGTGGTCTCGATGACCCGCGACACCTCGGTGCTCGAGCTGGTCATCTGCCGGAACGACGGCGCCGGGACGCCGCAGGGCGACCTCGCCACGTGCGAGCGGCTGGTCCGGGAAGCGGGCGGTCTGCTCCGCGTGGAGCGCCGGATAGGAGCCGGATTCAGGGTGCGGGTCGCGCTGCCGCTCGTTCAGATCGAAGGCTGAGCGGTCCCATCGGTCTCACCGGACGAAGTCGACGACCGTCTTCACGAACAGATCCGGCTGATCGACGAACGTCATGTGCCCCGCGTCGGGCAGGACGACGAGCTTCGCCCCGGGGATCGTCGCCGCCATCTCCCGCGACATCGCCGGATCGACCTGGTCGTGGTCGCCCACCATCACCAGCGTCGGCACCTTGATCTCCGGAAGCCGGTCGAGCCACTCGACCTCCTTCAGGTTGCCGTCCACCACGAACTCTCCGTGGGAGCCCCACATCGCCCGATAGAGCTCCCAGGAGTTGCTGGTGTTGCTGAGGAGCGGGTCGTAGTTCCCGTCGGGGTGCGCGCCGTAGAGGTAGGGGAAGTAGCCGATGCCCCAGGCCAGCTTCGCGTACTCGTCCGGATAGCGGTTGTGCTCGTAGGGGTCGCCCTTGCCGAACAGGCCGGCCTTCTCCAGCGCCTCGAGCCGCGCCCGCCTGTCGGCCGGCATGCGCTGCTTGATGCGCGCGAGGGTCTCGTTCAGCTCACGGGTGCTGGAGAAGGTGCTCGCGAGGATCAGGTGGCTGAGGTGCGCCTGGTACTTGAAGGCGTACGCCTGCACCACCACTCCACCGAACGAGTGGCCGAGCAGGGCGATGTTCCCGAGCTGGAGTGCGGAGCGAACCGCCTCGACGTCGTCGGCCATCTTCTCCACGGTGTACTGGCCCGGGTCCTCGAGGCGGGGCGAGCGGCCCGACCCTCGCTCGTCGACGAAGATCACCCGGTAGCTCGTGGCGAGCCGGTAGAGATTGGGCAGGAGATAGTCGTGCGATGCGCCGGGTCCGCCGTGCACGACAATCAGTGGCCGTCCGTGCCCCACCGACTTGAAGTAGAGGAGCACGCCGTTGTTGTCGACGAACCCCTCCTCGATCGGAATCACCGCAGGACGGGAGGTGGGGGCGGGCGTGGCACAGGCGGCCAGGAGCGTGCACAGGGCGAGCACGGTCGACTTCCACGAGCGAGGAGCCATGGCGCGCGACCCTAGCCCTTCCTCCGCCGGTAGGTGAGGCTGTAGTCGACGGGACGGGGGAGATGGCCGCTGGTGATTGTGAACTCGATCCGGAGCGTGTCGCCGTCGGGCAGCCAGGTCCACGTCACCTTGCGCGTGCCGCCGTCGCCGCGGAACTCCTGGACCAGCGTCTCGCCCACGATGCGCTGGCTGAGCTTGCTGGTCTCGCCGAGCTTGTTGCGATGGTCCACCTCGCGGCCGTCCTCCGGGCTCACGTCGGGCACCTGGCAAGGGCCGGCGACGGAGACGTTTCCGGCGGAGAACGCGATCGTGTAACGCGCGCAGACCTCGCAGTTCTTCAGCAGCCGGTCGTAGGCGATGCCCCGGGCGATGAAGAACATCCCGTCGACCGAACGCTCCACCGCCGCCGGCACCGATGCTCGCTCCGCGGAGCCGCCGACGAAGACGTACTCTCCGGCCAAGCGCCGGCGGAGATCGTCGTCCGGTGGAGCGGCATGCGCCACCGCGGTCCCGAGCGAACCCAGCATGGTAACGACCAGCGCGAGCCCGCGATGCGCACGGCGCCACGGCCCGGGCACGAGGGCGGGGAGCGCCGCCGTCCGCTCCGCCCACCCGGGATGGCGAGCGCGCATGCGCCGGTCCATCCACGGGATGCTGACTGCGAGGAAGAGCACCGTGATCGATAGGGGGCCGACCACGGTCCAGGCCCAGCCGGGGTCGGCCGAGAGGCCGAAGAGCCACAGGCCCCACCAATAGACGACCTCGCCGAAGTAGTTCGGATGGCGGGAGAGCCGCCAGAGGCCGGTGTCGAGGACCGCGGACGGGTCGGGGCGGGCGCGGAGGAAGCGGCGGAGCTGCCGGTCGGCGATGGCCTCCACCGCGATGCCGGCGGCGGTCACCCCGAGCGCGGCGACGTCCAGCGGTCCGAGGACACGGCCGTGGCCGGAGAGCGCCGGCCACGTCGGGAGCATCCCGAGGAAGACCCAGGCCGTGGGCAGGAGATGGATGCCGAAGAGGCTCGCCGGCCAGTAGAGGCGCCCGGCCTTGCCGCGAATCTCCACGTAGCGGAAGTCCTCGTCCCCCAGGCCGCGCCACCGGGCGACCCAGTTCGCGGTGAGACGGATCCCCCACGTCGCGACGAGGGCGAGGACGAGGATCGCGCGGAGTCCGTTCTCCCCGCCTGCGATTGCCCAGTACGCGGCGATGAAGATCGGGGCGACGCTCCAGTACGGATCGTAGACGCTCGAGTTGTCGTTCCGGACGCTGAAGGCGAAGACGACCAGCGTCGCGGCGACGTCGGCGAGCGCGGCGACGAGGATGGGGCTCCTCCCGCGGAGGATCCAGCCGATGAGCAGAGCCGCGGCCAGCGCCACCGCATAGGCGACGGAGACGGCAAGGAGCCCCCGGCGGTGGTCAGCCGTGGGGGCGGCGAGGGACGGGGGCGGGGAGCCGGGCACCGGGCTCCCCCACCTCAGCACAGGTCGTCGAGTCAGCGACTACTTGAAGAGCCCGCCCAGCAGTCCCGCCACCTGGGGACCGGCGACCTTGCCCACCTGGTCGGTGAGGATCGGTGCGAACTTCGAGACCGTGTCCGGCGACATTCCGAGCTTGGAGAAGACGCCCTGCACGTCGGCCAGGCTCGACAGCGACGAGCCTCCGAGCATCGGCGCGGCGGCCTTGGTGATCTCGCTGCTTCCCGGAATGGCGTTCGAGACGGCACTGAACTGATCCGGTGGGAGCTTGTTCTGGGCGTAGCCGAGCATCGCGCCTGTTCCACCGACGGCCTGCTCCGGCGAGACCCCCAGCTGTGAGGTGAGCCCGCTCACCAGTGGGTTGCTGGTGAGGCCTGAGAGCGCACTGCTACCGCTGGCGCATCCGCCGACCGCTGCGAGAAGGGCCAGAGGAAGAACGAGACGAAGAATCCGAGCGTGCATGATGACCCCCTGCTGTGCGTGAAGCGCGCGCACCGTGCTCCCAATCCGCACCCGAGGCAAACGATCTTCCGGGAGGGTCCGCGCCAGTGGACGGCGCAGGTCACTCGCCCCGGTGCCGGCGTCACCCCGGCGACGACTCGACGTAGCGCTTGAGACACGCGAGCGTGCGGACGTTCTCCTTGCGGAAGCCCCACAGCAGCGCCGGCCGGAGGAGCCTGAGCGGTCCGCGGAGGCCGATGGTCAGTTCGAGCTCGCGGAGCACCGCGGTTCCTCCCTGGCTGGGCTCGAAGGTGTAGCGGATGCGGGCGTCGACGTCGGTGGTGATCGGGCGACGGATCATCACCGTGTGCCGGAAGGCGATGCGCCTGGGGCGGTCGAACTCGGTGACCTTGCCCGGCTTCTGGATCGGCCCCGTGTCGAGGTAGGTGGTCCCGAGGCAGACGGGGTAGGGGGTGACGTCGACCGTTCCGCCGAAGGCCGACGAGTCGGGCAGCCACTTCCCGTAGCTGGGCATGTCGGCGACCAGATCGAAGACCACCTCGGGAGGACCGGCGATCTGGGCGGTGAAGCGAAGCTGGACCTCGTCGGACATCGGATTCCCCCTGTCACGCGCTGATGGCGCCTGGCCGCCAACGCTCGCCACCTGATGCTAGTCGCGCGCCTCGAGCCTCGGCGCGACGTCGGCCGCGCGCTGCTCCAGGGCCTCGACGAAGGCCCGGACGCGCCCGGTGCGCTGCACGTCCTCGTGGAGCACGAGGTACACGTCGTCATGCTCGAGCGGGTCGTCGGGCCAGAGGCGAACCAGCTCCGGGCGCTGGTCGGCCATCCAGCAGTGCAGCGCCCCGATCCCGAGCCCCAGGACCGCGGCCTGCACCAGGGCCGACATGTTGTTCGCCCGCAGGACGTCGCGTCCGTCGGGAAGCGGCTGCGACCAGCTCCGTGCCCCTCCCTCGACGCCCACGACGTCGTGCCCGCGGAGGGGGCCTCGACGCGCCGGCGCCGGGCGACGGGAGAGATAGTCACGCGAGGCGTAGAACGCGGCCGCGACCCGCGCGATGCGCCGGGAGACGAGCCCGCCCGCGTCCGGCCGCACGTAGCGCACCGCCAGGTCGGCCTCGCGGCGGGTGATGTCCAGCCGCGCGCCGCCGGTGAGCAGGACGATCCGGATGTCCGGGTGCCGCTCGTGGAGCGCCTGCAGCGCCGGGAGCACGAGGATCTGGGCCAGCGCGTCCGTGGTCGCGACCTTGAGCAATCCGGAGAGCGTGCGGTCGGCTCCCAGGGCCCGGCGCTCCAGCGCCAGCGCGCCTTCCTCCATCCGCTCGGCGGCTTCCCGCAGCCCCTCGGCGGCCTCGGTCAGCACGAACCGGTCGCGGACGTGCTCGAAGAGGGTGATCCCCAGCTCCCGCTCGAGGGCGCGGATGCGTCGTCCGACCGTCGTGTAGTCCACCCCGAGCACCCGCCCGGCGGCCGCCAGCGTGCCCGCCCGGTTCACCGCGAGAAACGTCCGGATGTCCTCCCAGTCCGCCATGGGCGTGCGTTTTTGCATGGTAGGCATGCGGCGATCCAGCGACAACGGACGAGATGAGCGTGCATCCATGCCCGCATGGAAACCAGGAATGCGCGCGGGACACTGGTGGCGACGAGCTTCGGCCTGGGCATGGCGCTGCTCGACGTGACGGCGGGAAACGTCGCCGTGCCGAGCATCCAGAGGGACCTGGGCACCGGGATGGCCGGGCTCTCGTGGGTGATCGACGGCTACACGCTGACCTTCGCCAGCGCGCTGCTCCTCGCCGGCGGCCTTGGTGACCGGCTGGGCGCGCGGCGGGTGTTCGCCAGCGGACTCGTGCTCTTCACGCTGGCCTCG
>DASXGF010000094.1:0-7346 GCA_036489275.1 Myxococcaceae bacterium
GGCCACCGCCATCTACCCCGGCTCGTTCGACCCGTTGACCAACGGGCACCTGAGCATCATCCACCGCGGGCTCACCATCTTCGACCGGCTGATCGTGGCCGTGCTGAACAACCCGCGGAAGCAGTCGATGTTCACCGTGGACGAGCGGAAGGCGCTGATCCGCGAGGCGATGCCGGATCCGCGGGTGGAGGTCGACTCGTTCCAGGGGCTGCTGGTGCACTACACCCGCCGGAAGAACGTGCACACCATCCTGCGCGGCCTCCGGGCGGTGTCCGACTTCGAGTACGAGTTCCAGCTCGCCAACATGAACCGGAAGCTGGATCCGGAGTTCGACACGGTCTTCATGATGACCGGGCAGGACAGCTTCTACATCTCGTCGCAGCTGGTGCGAGAGGTCGCGTCGCTCGGCGGTGACGTCTCGGAGCTGGTGCCTCCGAACGTGTTCAAGGCGCTGAGAGAGAAGTTCCCGCCGAAGAACGGCGGCTGACGACTTCGCGCGGGTTGCTCTCGGGAGCCGCGGGCGCGAGCCAGCGCACCAGGTTCTCGACGTACGCCCGGGTGTGGGCCATCGCCTCGGGGTGTTCCCGGAGGCCGCTCCCCGGCTTCTCGGTGACGAACGACGGTGCGCCGACCGCCGGGTTCCAGTTGTAGCTGGCGAAGTGATGGAAGCTGGATTCGGCGACGGCCCTCCCGGCGTACTCAGCGCTGCGCTCGAAGGCGACCGACAGATGGAACGGGCGTCCGGTGACGGTGCTGCGGCCTTGCGCCACCGACCGTGCACGGGGATCGCCCGGCGGAGGCACGACTGCCCCCTCGTGCGGGTGCGCCGGGAGCCACGCGATCCGGCGTCCCCCGGGCAGGGCGAGCAGCGGGTGGAGGGGCTCCACCGGGGAAATGGCCTGCGGATCTCCGTTCGATCCGGAGTGGTAGTTCGGAAAGTCGATGGAGCGGGTGTCCTGATCGTCTCGAGAGCACCGCGACGGGTCCGTTTCCCGGAATGGATCGGCGTGGAAGAAGTGGGCCGCTCCGACGCCGGGGAGCTTCCGCAGCCAGAGACCCATGTTCTGGTGGTCCCTCGCGGCCAGCACGCCGCCTCCATCCCTCTGGAATGCGTCGATGGCGGCGCACTCCACGTCGTTGCAGGCCTCGCCACCGTCGACCGCGAAGAGCCAGAACTCGTCCCAGTCCTTGCGGTTCAGGCCGGCGAGGACCGGGTCGCGTCCGCTCGCATCGACCTCACGGTTTCGCGCGGTGACCGCGGCGAGCGGTGAGCCGTCGTCCTGACGGAACCCGCGGAGCGTGTCGACCAGGGCCGAGAACCGCCCCACATGCCAGTCGTCCTCGGCGAAGGGGATGCTGCACTGGACGAGGATCCGGATCGCAGGCATGGCCCGGCGCTCTAACCGGAATGGTGGCCGGACGCTCGGGTCCGTGGGTGCCGCTGTCGTGACGAGCACGCTCTGGCGGTCACAGCCGGAACACCGCCCGCTCGGGCCCGCCGGGGCTCACGGGCGGCTCGTACCCGGCGCCGACGCGTCGTCCTCGAGGGGCATCTCGTAGTGCCGCACGCGCGGGTCCCAGCGCGTCAGCACCGCCTCGGCCTCCGGGGCGACCACCGCGCGCTCGATGTCGTCGCCGGCAAACGCCCGGACCGAATCGATGGACTGCCAGCGGGTACAGACGACGAGCTCGATCTCGTCGCCGTGGATCCGCCGCAGAAGTGAGGCGCCCCGGTACCCGTCGAGTCGTCTCAGCGTTGGCAGGACGTGCCTCGCGAGGTGAGCCTCGTACCGGGTGGCACCCT
The DNA here is from genome assembly GCA_036489275.1 of Myxococcaceae bacterium. Lineage (GTDB taxonomy): Bacteria > Myxococcota > Myxococcia > Myxococcales > Myxococcaceae > RPRB01. The sequence goes on from DASXGF010000094.1 coordinate 1,805, forward strand.
CCAGCGTCGCATGTGCGCTCCACAGACGGAGGATCATCGATCTGCCTCGCGGGGCCGGTTCCCGAGGGCCCGGACCTCGGGCTCAGACTGTACCCCCGACGACCTTGAGCCGCGTCGGTCTCGCCTGGTACTCCGTTCTCATGAAGCTTGCCCGTCGCCTCGCCGAGATCCAGCCGTCGCCCACCCTCGCCCTGAACGCCCGCGCCAAGGCCCTCGCCGCCGCGGGGAAGGACGTGGCGGGGCTGTCGGCCGGCGAGCCGGACTTCGACACGCCCGACCACGTGAAGGAGGCCGCGATCCAGGCGCTCCGCGAGGGCTTCACCAAGTACACCGCGACCGCCGGCATCCCCGAGCTGCGCGCGGCGATCGTCAAGAAGCTCCGCGAGGAGAACGAGCTCGACTTCGCGGCCGACCAGGTCATCGTCACCAACGGCGGCAAGCAAGCGCTCTACAACTGCTTCCAGGCTTTGCTCTCCGACGGCGACGAGGTGGTGATGTTCGCCCCGTACTGGGTGAGCTACCCCGAGCAGGTGCTGCTCGCCGGCGGCCGGCCCGTCGTGGTGCCCACTCGCGTCGAGGATGGCTTCCGCCCCGATCCGGACGCGCTCGCCAGGGCCATCACCCCGAGGACCCGGGCGGTCATCTTCAACAGCCCGAGCAATCCCACCGGCGCGGTCCTCCCCAGGGAGAACCTCCTGGAGCTGGCCACCGTGCTGGCCGTGCACCCCGACGTCCTGGTCATCACCGACGACATCTACGAGCGGCTCCTCTACACGGGCCACCGCTTCGTCAACATCGCCAACGTCGCCCCCGCGCTCCGCAGCCGGACGCTGGTGGTCAACGGGATGAGCAAGGCCTTCGCCATGACCGGGTGGCGAATGGGCTACGCCGCGGGCCCGAAGCCGCTGATCGGCGGGATGCAGATGGTCCAGGACCAGTCCACGTCCAACGTGAACAGCATCACCCAGCGGGCCGCGGTGGCCTGTCTTACCGGCCCGCAGGAGCCGATCGAGGCGATGGTGCGGGAGTTTCGCCAGCGCCGGGACCTCTTCTACGACGGGCTCACCCAGATTCCCGGCGTCCGCTGCGCGAAGCCCGAGGGCGCCTTCTACGCATTCCCCGATGTGAGCGCGTGGATCGGCAAGAGCTGGAGGGGGAAGACGCTCGGCTCGGCGCACGACATCTCCGAGCGGCTCCTGGAGGACCTGCTGGTCGCAGCGGTGCCCGGCGAGCCCTTCGGGGCTCCGGGCCATCTCCGGTTCTCCTTTGCCGCCGCGCGGACCACGCTGGAGAAGGGCCTCCAGCGGCTGCGGGACTTTGCCGCCGCGCTGAGCTGAGCGGCCGCGGTCGCACCCCGTCCCTGATCCGCAGTCCGTCGGGTGCGATCCGGCTGCCGGGCCGGGACCCCTCGATCCGTCGCCCGATCGTGTTACAGGGACCCCTCCGATGCCCAAGAGAACCGACATCCACAAGGTCCTGGTCATCGGATCCGGGCCGATCGTCATCGGCCAGGCCTCCGAGTTCGACTACTCCGGCACTCAGGCAATCAAGGCGCTCCGCGAGGAGGGCGTGCAGGTCGTCCTTCTGAACAGCAACCCGGCCACGGTGATGACCGATCCGGAGTTCGCCCACCGGACCTACATCGAGCCGATCACCGTCCAGACCGCCGAGCAGATCATCGAGCGCGAACGCCCGGACGCGCTGCTCCCCACCATGGGCGGGCAGACCGCGCTGAACCTGGCCAAGGCGCTGGCCGAGCAGGGCATCCTCGAGCGCTACGGGGTGAAGCTGATCGGCGCCTCGCTCCAGGCCATCAACAAGGCCGAGGACCGGCAGCTCTTCAAGGCGGCGATGCAGAAGATCGGTATCCCGCTGCCGAAGAGCGGCTACGCCACCTCGCTCGACGAGGCGAAGGCCGTCGTCAAGGACATCGGCTTCCCGGCCATCATCCGCCCCAGCTTCACCCTCGGCGGGACTGGCGGCGGTGTCGCGTACAACTCGGACGAGTTCGAGGCCATCTGCCTCGCCGGCCTGAAGGCCAGCCCCACCTCCACGTTGCTGGTGGAGGAGAGCGTGCTCGGGTGGAAGGAGTTCGAGCTGGAGGTGGTCCGCGACACCGCGGACAACGTCATCATCATCTGCTCCATCGAGAACCTCGACCCGATGGGGGTCCACACCGGGGACAGCATCACCGTCGCCCCGGCGCAGACGCTGACCGACAAGGAGTACCAGCGCCTCCGGCAGGCCTCGCTGGCCATCATCCGGGAGATCGGCGTCGACACCGGAGGGTCCAACATCCAGTTCGGCATCAACCCGGTGGATGGCCGGATGGTCGTCATCGAGATGAACCCCCGGGTGAGCCGTTCCAGCGCCCTGGCCTCCAAGGCCACCGGGTACCCCATCGCGAAGGTCGCCGCGAAGCTGGCGATGGGCTACCGGCTGGACGAGCTGAAGAACGACATCACCCGCGACACGCCGGCCTCGTTCGAGCCGACGCTGGACTACGTGGTGGTGAAGATCCCGCGGTTCAACTTCGAGAAGTTCCCCCGGTCGACTCGCGCGCTCACCACCTCCATGCGGAGCGTGGGCGAGGTGATGGCCATCGGCCGGACCTTCCGCGAGGCCTACATGAAGGCCCTGCGGAGCACCGAGTCCGGCGCGCTGTCCTCCTTCGAGCCGCTGGAGCTGCCCGCCGACCCGGAGGCCCGCACCGAGAAGGTCCGCGACCTCATCCGCGTGCCCAGGCCCGAGCGGCCGCAGGCGCTGTTCCACGCTTTCCGCGAGGGGATGAGCGTCGACGAGGCGTTCCAGCTCAGCGCCATCGACCCCTGGTTCCTGCGCAACATCCGTGACCTCGCCCTCGAGGCGAAGGCGGTCTCCGGGACGAAGCTGGCGGACCTCGACGATGCCCGGCTCCGGCGACTGAAGGCGGATGGGTTCTCCGACCGGGTGCTGGCCTTCCTCCTCGGGACGACCGAGGGGGAGCTGCGGGCGCACCGGCACCGGAAGGGCATCCGCCCGGTCTTCAAGCGCGTCGACACGTGCGCCGCCGAGTTCGAGGCCTACACCCCCTACCTCTATTCTTCCTACGAGGACGAGGACGAGGCGCCGCCCACCGACCGGAAGAAGGTGATGATCCTCGGCAGCGGCCCCATCCGGATCGGGCAGGGCATCGAGTTCGACTACTGCTGCGTCCACGCCGTCTTCGCCCTGCGCGCCGCGGGCTACGAGACGGTGATGGTCAATTGCAATCCGGAGACGGTCTCCACCGACTACGACACCTCCGACCGGCTGTACTTCGAGCCGCTCACGCTGGAGGACGTGCTGGAGATCGCGCATCGAGAAAAGCCGATCGGAGCCATCGTCCAGTTCGGCGGCCAGACCCCGCTCCGCCTCTCGGTGCCGCTGGAGAAGGCGGGGCTCCCCATCCTCGGGACCACGCCGGACGCCATCGACCGCGCCGAGGATCGCGAGCGGTTCGCCAAGCTGATCGAGAAGCTCGGGCTGAAGCAGCCGGAGAACGGCGTCGCGCGCAGCCCCGACGAAGCGCAGGGCACCGCCCACAAGATCGGCTACCCGGTGATGGTGCGGCCGTCGTACGTGCTCGGCGGGCGGGCGATGGAGGTGGTCTACGACTCCGAGAGCCTCGAGCGCTACATGCGCGAGGCGGTGAAGGCGTCGCCCGAGCATCCGGTGCTCATCGACCGGTTCCTGAAGGACGCCATCGAGGTCGACCTGGATCTGGTCGTGGACCGCACGGGCGAGGTGCTGGTCGGCGGTCTTCTCGAGCACGTGGAGGAGGCCGGCATCCACTCCGGTGACGCGTCGGCGACGCTGCCGCCGCACTCGCTCTCCCCGGATCTGGTGGAACGGATGAAGGACCAGGCCACCGCGCTGGCCCGAGAGCTGAACGTGGTCGGCCTGATGAACGTCCAGTTCGCCATCCAGGGAAAGACCATCTACGTCCTGGAGGTGAACCCCCGCGCCTCGCGGACGGTGCCCTTCATCTCCAAGGCCACCGGGGTGGAGCTGGCGAAGATCGCCGCGCTCTGCATGGTGGGGAAGACGCTCCGCGAGCTGAAGGCGCCGCGGGAGATCGAGATGAAGCACGTGGCGGTGAAGGAGTCGGTGTTCCCCTTCGCCCGCTTCCCCGGCGTGGACGTGATCCTCGGCCCGGAGATGAAGTCCACCGGCGAGGTGATGGGCATCGCCGACGACTACTACTCGGCGTTCGCCAAGAGCGAGCTCGCGGCCGGGTCGGCGCTGCCGAGCTCGGGCACGGTGTTCATCTCGGTGAAGGATGAGGACAAGCCGGCGATGGTGGATCTGGCGAAGCGGCTCCTCGTGCTCGGCTTCCGGGTCGTGACCACCGGCGGCACGCACCGGTACCTCGCGAACAAGGGCATCGAGACCGAGCACGTCCTCAAGGTCACCGAGGGTCGTCCGCACGTGGTGGACAAGATCGTGGACGGCGAGGTGGACCTGGTGATCAACACCACCTTCGGGAAGAAGGAGATCGCGGACAGCTTCAGCATCCGCCGCGAGTCCCTGATGCACTCCGTGCCCTACTTCACGACGGTCCAGGCAGCCCGGATGGCGGTGGGAGCGATCGAGCGGCTGGCCAAGGGCCGAATCCCGGTGATTGCGCTGCAGGACGCGCTCAAGCGCCCCCCCCTTCCATGAGCAGCCCTATCCCGATCACCGCGTCCGGTCTGCGGCGCCTGAAGGATGAGCTGAAGCAGCTCCAGACCGTGGAGCGGGGGAAGATCTCGAAGGAGATCGAGATCGCCCGCGCTCACGGAGACCTCCGGGAAAACGCCGAGTACCACGCGGCCAAGGAGAAGCAGTCGCACATCGAAGGGCGGATCCTCAATCTGAACGACTGGATCGCCCGCGCCGAGGTCATCGACGTCTCGAAGCTCTCCGGGGACAAGGTCGTCTTCGGCGCGACCGTGAAGCTGATCGACGCGGAGAACGAGAAGGAAGTGACCTACACCCTCGTCGGCGAGCTGGAGGCGGACATCAAGCGGCGCCTCATCTCGGTCACCTCCCCGCTGGCTCGGGGGCTGATCGGAAAGGCGGTCGGCGACCTGGTGACCGTGCAGAGCCCCGGGGGCGCCCGGGAGTACGAGGTGGTCGAGGTCCTCTTCGACGAACCCGACGAGGCGTGACGGGGCGGCCCCCCTGACGCGGAGGGCTGAGGGGGACCCGCGGAGTAGGCTGTCGCCCCCGCTCGCCGGCGATGTCTTCCGCGTCCTATCTCCAGCCACTGGTCGCCCCGCTGCGCTTCCTCGCGCAGAGTGACTTCGCACGCCTGTCGACGGTGAAGGGGCTGGACCGGCTGGTGAAGGCCGCGCTGGAAGGGGCGCGGGCGGCCGGGTCCGCGAGCGACGTGCGCCTGCTCGAGGGGGTCGCCCAGGCGCTCGCCCGGGGAGGGGAACACTCCCAGGAGGCGCTCCGCTCGCTGGTGCCGCGGGTGCGCGAGGCGGAGGTGTCCTCGCGGGCGCCGGACGCGCCGCGTGAGCCTGCTCGGCCGACCCCG
>DASXGF010000112.1:0-19325 GCA_036489275.1 Myxococcaceae bacterium
GGTGGTGACGCCCGCGTCGGCGCCCTCGGTCCCGGACATCGCCCGCTTCGCGGCGGAGAGACGCGCCTTGAGCATCGGGGTGAACTGCGAGGCCGGGTACATGCCCAGCGCCTCGCGGGCGACCGCCGCCGCCTGGTCCGGCTTCCCGGTCTGCTCGTAGGCCTGGGCGAGCAGGGTCATCGCCCACTCGCGGTTCTTGCTCCGCCGATCCTTCTCCACGAAGGTCTTGAGCGGCCCGATGGCCGGCTCGTACTTGCGCTGCTGGACGAGGGCGTTCCCCAGCATGAACGAGGCCTCGATCTGCTCCGGCTCGGTGGGCTGCATCGCGAGGAAGCGCGAGAGGTCCTCGGTGGCCGCGGCCCACTCGTTCCTCCGGAACGCCGCCTTGCCTCGCTCGAACGCGGTCTGCCCCAGCTCTCGCCTGAGCGCGGCCGCGCGATCCGCCAGCGCCTGACGCTCGAGCGGATCGAGCTTGCTCTGGTCGACCTTCGTCAGCGCGCTGATGCCCTCGAGGCGCCGGTCACCGGGCAGCTCGGTCATCATCCGGTACGCATCGGTGGCCGAGCGGCGCGCGGCGGCGATGGCGGCCTGGTCCGCCCGCTCCTTCTCGATGGACTGGGTGAGCGTCTTGAGCTCCGCCACCGCCTTGTCGCGCTCTCCGTTCGCCGCCGAGGCTCGGGCGCCGGACAGCAGAAGCGCCGCGGTCCCTGCCAGCAGCGCGAAGAGCGCGTAGGCCGCCGCAGAGGAGAGCATCTGACGGCGCTCGAACTCCTTCTGCCGCGCTCCGAACGCCTTCACCTCGGAGTGAAGAGTCTTCAGCAAGTTGTCGGTGCGGATGACGAGGTTCCGTCCCTCGATCACCTCGCGGCGGATGTCCGCCAGCTCTCGTTCCAGATCCGTCCCCAACGTGTCCTCTCGTGTCCCGTGGTGGCGCCCGGAACAGACCATCTCGGGGCTCACATTCCAAGCGCCGCTCGCTCGCCCCCCTGGTCATGCAACATCGCGATTCAGGCCAGCAGCGACAGCACTGCGCGCTCCTCGACCACCACCCTGCCGTGTCGCACCCGCGCGCCGGGCTCGGTCGCGTCGAGCGCGGCGAGGAGCTGGCGGAGCTCGTCCGCCGACGGCTCGCGTCCCTCGGTGGCCGCGGCGCAGGCGAGCGCTGCGCGCACCTCCGGCGCAGCTTGCCCACCCTCGAGCGCCGCGACGGCAGCCTCGACCAGCGCCTCGGGCCGGTGGCCGACGAGCGCCGGCGGAACACCCACGAGGCGAAACGCATCCGGGCCGAACGGCTCGACGACGATCCCCGCGGTGGCGAGGGCCTCGCGGCGGGCCGAGAGGCGAGACTCCATGGCCGGGGTCAGCGCGAGCGCGGCGCCGAGGAGCGGCGCCTCGACCGGTCCGGCGGCCTCGCGCTCCAGGCGATGGGCGAGGACGCGCTCGCGGGCAGCGTGGAGATCGATCACCACCAGCGACCCACCCGGACCCTCGCAGACCAGGGCGCGCCCCCGGAGCGTTCCGAGCGGGCGCAGGCCGGAGAAGTACCCCGGGCCCGGAGCGGCATCGCGATCGGGGAGCGCCTCTCCGTTCGCTGGCGGCCGGTCGCGCACCTCGGGCAACGCCAGCGGGCCGGCCGAGGCGCGGGAGAGGAACCGCTCCACCGCCGCCGCGTAGTCCTCCGACGGCGGCGGGCGTGAGGGGCTGGCCTCGAGCGAGGCGCGGAGGACGGCGCGGGAGATCGCCGCCTGGACCGCGTCGGTGACCTCGGCGGAGTCGGCGAAGCGCACCTCGAGCTTCTGCGGATGCACGTTGACGTCGACCCGGGACGGCTCGATCTCCACGAAGAGCACCCCCACCGGCTGGCGGCCGGAGGCGAGCGACGGCGCGAGGCCACGATGCACGGCGAAGTGCAGCGTGCGATCGCGCACGTGGCGGCCGTTGACGAACACATAGAGCGAGCGCGCGGTGGAGAGGCTGAACTCCGGCGAGGCGATGACCCCGTGGACGGCCACCCCGAGCCTCCGCTCCTCCACCGGGAGGAGGAAGGGCCCCACCTCGGGGCCGAGCGCGGTGGCGATGCGCTCCTGGAGGTCGCCCGGGCTCGGAGGGAGGACCTGGACGGTTCGGCCGTCGTGCTCCAGCCGGAAGGCCACCTCGGGGTGAGCGAGGGCCAGTCGCAGCACCGCGTCCTCGACGTGCTTCAGCTCGGTCTCGGCGCGGCGGAGGAACTTCCGGCGGGCGGGCACGGCGCCGAAGAGGTCCTCCACCCGGACCTGGGTCCCCGGACGCGCCGCCGAGGGCGAGACGTGCGGCTCGCCGTCCTCGAGGCGGACCTCGGTTCCTTCCGGCGCTCCGTGGAGGGCGGTGCGGAGGACGAGCCGGGAGACGGAGGCGATGGCCGCCAGCGCCTCGCCCCGGAACCCGAGGGTGCGGATGGCGAGGAGGTCCTCCGCGGTCCGTAGCTTGCTCGTGGCGTGGCGACGGATGCTGAGCACGGCGTCCTCGCGGGACATTCCCGAGCCGTCGTCCGTCACCTCGATGAGCCGGGTGCCTCCTCCCTCGAGGGAGATCCGCACGGAGCGCGCGCCTGCGTCGAGCGCGTTCTCTCCCAGCTCCTTGACCACCGAGGCCGGGCGCTCCACCACCTCGCCGGCGGCGATCTGGTCGATGAGCGCGTCGGGGAGGACGGCGATCCCGGGCATCGGTGTGCCCGCGCTACACCGACGCTCCGGCGGGGCGCAACCCCCAGGAAGCTGCGCCCTCGCTACCCCAGGGCCACCAGACCGATGCATGCGTGCGCCTTGTGAGTGGGCTGCAGTGCCCTGATGGCAGTGAGGAGGAACGAGGTCGTTCCCGCTCACCTGGACCCTCGCCTTGGCGCCACCGGCCTGGAATCGAGTCACCCGACGCGCTAGACCCCGGCGCGCGGATGGGCAGAGAGAACGGCACGTCGCTGCGGGTCGCCGTCACCGGCCCGACCAGCGAGTTCGGAGCGCTGCTCCTTCCGAGGCTCCTGGCCGATCCTCGCATCGGGCAGCTCCTGACCTTCGGGCCCCGCCCGGTGACCGGCGCCCGGCTCGTGCACCACCGGGTCGACCTCACCCGGTGGGACGTGGAGTCCGAGCTGGAGGCGGCGCTGTCCCCTGCTCCGGTCGACGTCCTCTACCACCTGGCGTTTCTCCAGGGCCGGACCCGGGGGGCGGCCTTCGCCCACGAGCTGGAGGTCATCGGGAGCCTGCACACGCTCGCCGCGGCGGTTCGCTCGGGCGTGCGTCACGTCGTGGTGCCCTCGACGACGGTGGTCTACGGCGCTCGCCCCGGTAACCCGGTGCTGCTGAACGAGGACGCGCCTCTGCACGGCTGCCCCGGAAGCCGCTTCGTGACCGACCGGGTGGAGGTCGAGCGGCAGCTGATGTCCTTCCGCCGCGACCATCCGACGGTGGGGCTGACCGTGCTGCGCTTCGCGCCGGTCCTCGGACCGACGGTGGACAACCCGGCCACCCGCTACTTCCGGCGGCCGCTGGTGCCCACGCTGCTCGGATTCGACCCGCTGTGGCAGGCGGTTCACGAGGAGGACGCGCGCGAGCTCCTGCTCGGGCTGCTGGAGGCGCCCGTGAGTGGCACCTTCAACGTCGCCGCCGAGGACGTGCTGCCCCTCTCGTCGCTCATCCGGCTGGCGGGGACGCTGCCCCTGCCTCTTCCCCCGCCGCTCGCCCGGGCAGCCCTGCGAGGCCTCAACGGGGCGGGAATCACCGCCACGCCGAGCGCGCTCCTCGACTACCTTCACTACTCCTGGGTGGCGGACGGGAGTCGGGCCAGGGCCGAGCTCGGGTTCCGTCCACGGTTCGGGACCCGAGAGGCGGCCGCCTCGGTGAGGAGCTGACGAGCGATGGGCAGCAGGCGCGTTCTGGGGAACGACCCCTTCCAGCGTGGCGCGGCGGAACGGACGCCGGCTGCACCGGTACCGGCTCCGCCTGCGGAGAAGGCGCCCGCCGAGAAGGCGACGCGCGCGGCGGACGCCTCGACCCACGGCACCCCCCGGAAGCGCGCCTCCACGGCCCGCAGCGCGAAGGGCTCCGCGAAGCATCCCGGAGCGCGCCCGTCCGCGAAGGAGCCCGTGCGCGAGGGATGTTCCGCGGGGACACCGACCGTGGCGGCGGCCCCATCGTCGGCGCGACGCCGCGTCCCGGAGGCGCCTCAGTCGATGGCCACCTCGCCGCAGGTCAAGCCCGGTGCCCCGGAGCCGAGGTCGGCGACCCTCTCGACGCCGATGCGGTCGAGCGCTCCGGAGCACGCGCGAGCGGCCGAGGCCGCTCCGTCGGCGGTTCAGCCGACCATTCCGGAACCCTCGTGGCCGGCGGGCGAGGCGGCCTCTCCCGCGCGGCCCAGCGCCCCGGCGTCGGCGCCTGGCGCCTCGAGCGAGTCGAGCGTGCCACCCGTTCCTCTCGCCGCCTCGGTCGTGCCCGAGCCCCGGTCTCCCGCCGACCGCGAGGAGGTGGCGACCGGATCGCGCGCGCTCGTCGAGGCCGAGCAGGACGCGGCGGACGCGCACGCGTCGCATCCGGACTCGACGCTCAGCTGGACGCCCCTCCCCGAGGCCGTCCTCGGGCCGGCAGCCCCGCCCGTGAACGAGGCCAGGCCCGCATCCGGGCCATCGTTGCTCGCGGAAACCCTCCGGGAGGCGCCCGGGGTCCTTGCCGAGGCGTGGTCGGCGATCGAGGCCGCGCTCCGCGCGATCCGGGCGGGGCTCGGAACGGCGGGAGGTGAGCAGCTCGACGTGTATGGCCGGGACGCGCGTCTCAGCGAGGCCGTCGCCCCGCTCATGGACTTTCTGTACAGCCGCTGGTTCCGGGTCGAGGTCGAGGGCGCGGCCAGGGTGCCCGCCGGCGGTGCGCTGCTGGTCGCGAACCACGCCGGGGCACTCCCCCTCGACGGCCCGATCCTGCACGAGGCGCTCCGCCGCGAGCGGCCGGATCTGCCCGATTCCCGCTGGCTCGCCGAGGACCAGGTGTTCTACGCGCCGCTGCTCGGCACGCTCTTCAACCGCCTGGGCGCGGTGCGGGCCTCGCCGGACAGCGCGACCCGCCTGCTCGCCGAGGGCCGGCCCGTCCTCATCTTCCCCGAGGGCATCCAGGGCATCGGCAAGCCGTTCCGCGACCGCTACCGCCTGCAGCGCTTCGGCCGCGGAGGCTTCGTGAAGCTGGCGCTGCGGACGGGACGGCCCATCCTTCCGGTGGCGATCATGGGGGCGGAGGAGACGCTGCCGCTCCTCGGCAAGCTCCCCGGCGGACCGCTGGGCGTTCCCTATCTGCCCGTCACACCGTTGCCACTCCCCGCCAAGTGGCGCATCCGCATCGGCGAGCCGCTCCAGACTCCACTCGGGGCGAAGGAGACCGATCTCTCGGTGGTCGAGTCGCTGGTCGAGGCCACCCGGAGCACCATCGAGCACATGCTCCGCGAGCTGCTCGGCGCCCGGGGCGGCGTGTTCTCGGGCTAGAGTCGAGAAGCACCGATGGCGCACCGTGATCCCACCCCGCTGAGCGCGCTCCTGCCCGGCCTGCTCGGACGCCTCGTCCAGGAGGGTTCGGCGGGGACCGCGGCGCTCGGCGCGCTCTGGCCCCGGGTGCAGGGCACGGTCATCGGTGCGCAGAGCAAGCCGGTCGAGCTGGTGGACGGGGTGCTCCGGGTCGCCGTGCGCGGCGCCACCTGGCGCGCGACCCTCCAGGCCCAGGAGGGCGTACTCCGCGAGCGCTGGAACGCCGCGGTGGCGAGCGCCCGCGTCCAGCGCATCGAGTTCCGTCTCGCCTCGTGAGCCTGCTCCTCTCCCTGGTGCTCCTCGCCGCGCCCGGTCCGGCTGGAGCCGCGCCCGCTGCCTCGGAGCTCGCCGAGGCCGAGTCGAAGGCGATGCTCCACGTGCGCCAGAGCTTCGAGCGCATCGGCCGCTCGTCCCCCGTCCCTGACCCCGCGCTGACCCAGGCCGCGCGGACGCTGGCCCGCGAGGCGCTGCTGGCGACGGCGGAGGCGGCGAGCGGCACTCGCATCGGTCTGGCGGTCTCCGAGGCCGGCGGATGGGACCCGAACCCCCGGCTGGTGCTCATCCGCAGCTGGCCCACCCAGACCACCCTCCAGGCGTTCCTTCAGCGAACCGACTTCACCTCCGAGCCCTCGACCCACGCCGGCCTGGCGCTGGTGGCCGACGACGATCACACCGTCGTCGCGCTGCTGCTCGCAGACCGCAAGGCGGTGGTCCAGCCGTTCCCCCGGAAGGTGGAGAAGGCTCCCTCCCGCCAGCGACTGTGCTTCGAGCTGCGCGCCCCGCTCACCCGGCCGTCCATCTTCGTCACCCGCCCCTCGGGCATCGTGGACCGGCTGTCCGAGATCTCCTCGCGCGGCACGGACCATTGCGTCCCGGTCACCTTCCAGCTGAACGGCCGCCACGCGCTCGAGGTGGTCGGCGACGGCGCCGAGGGCCCGGAGGTCGCGGCCATCTTCTCGGTCGACGTGGGGCCGGTCTCTCCGTCGACGGTCGTGGCCATGCCGGAGGGCCCCGAGCCCACCACTCCGGCAGAGGCCCGGACCCGGCTCCTCGCCCGGGTCAACGCGCTCCGGGTCGCCGCTGGAGCACGGGCGGTCGAGGCCGATCCCCGGCTCGACGCGGTGGCGCAGGCTTACGCCGACCGCATGGCCACCCAGCGCTTCTTCGCCCACGTCTCGCCCGAGGGCGACGCGCTGCCCGACCGACTGGAGCAGGCCGGCTACGCCTACCTGGCCTCGGGCGAGAACCTGGGAATGGCGTCGGGACCGATGGCCGCGCACGCCGCCATCGAGGAGAGCCCCGGCCACCGAAAGAATCTCCTGGACCCGACCTTCGAGCGGGTGGGCTTCGGCCTGGCGCGGCAGAGCCGTGATGGCGGCACCGGAACGGACCTGGTGCTGGTCGAGCTGCTGGCGACCCCGGCGAAGGGCGGTACGGACCCGATGGCGACGGCCTACGCCCGTCTCACGGCCGAGCGCGCGGCGCTGAAGCTCCCCGCCCTGCAGCGGAGCGCCGCGCTCGAGGACATCGCCGTGCGGCAGGCGCGAGCGGCGCTGGCAAGGGACGACCCGCGGGCGCCGGACATCGACAGCCAGGTGTTCGGGGCCGTCGCCGAGGCGCGGACGGCGTCGGCAGACCTGTACGTGGCGCGCGACCTCTCGGCGCTGCCGCCCTCGCGGGGGCTGCGGGAGGTGCGCAACTCCCTGGTGGGCATCGGCGCGGTGCGCGGCGACTCGCCCACCTACGGGAAGGGGCGCTACTGGGTGGTGGTCATCTACGCCGGGCTCTGAATCGAGCCCGGAGCGTCAGATGGCCCGGCGCTGGGTGGCGTACGCCTCGATGCCCAGCGCGGGCGTCGCCACCGTGGCGTAGAGCGGGCACTTCACGCAGGTGAAGCTCTGCCAGCCCCGACGCACCGCCTCGTCGAGACAGTGGTCGTAGTGGGCGCAATTCAAATTGCGGTGGACCTCGACGCCTGCACGCTTGGGTCCTGCCTCAGGGTTGATGGTCTGGGGCAAGTCGGTCGGGCACGGTTTCATCGGCGAGTCTCCACTGAAGACGTCGAGATGGGCCTGGAGGGGGCGTGCAGGACGCGACTTGATCTGACCGGTGCTGGAAATCTTCCCCTCGCCTCTCCGGGCGTACCCGGAGTCCGCGGTGGTTTTTGCGGTGCCACATTCCGATGTCAAACCAGGCTCGGCGCGGTGCTCGCACCTCACTGGCCACCGGAGGCGCAATCCCGCGAAGCCACGAGGGGACAAGGGTCGGCGGGCCATGCGAGCATGGCCAGCACTTCATGGCGCCTGCTTCTCGTGGTCCCCGGACGCGCCCACGTGGGCGTGCCCGCCGGCTCTCCCATGCCGGTCGGTGCCTCGGGGTCTTCCTCTGTCTCGCCTGTCCGCTGGCCCGAGGCCAGTCCGAGCGTTTGCTCGAGGCAACGCGGCTGCAGCGCGCTGCGGCAGTGGAGATGGCCCAGGCCGAGCTGGCGTCGTGCACCCGCAAGGGCTGCGCCCAGGCCCCCCAGCTCTCCCTGCTGCTTGGCTCGCTGCTCCTGTCCCGGGGGGAGCCCCGGGAGGCGCTGATCCAGCTCCGGAAGCAGCCCTCCCCCCAGCTCCTCGCGCCGTACCGGAGCTTCGCCATCGGCCAGGCACTGTTCTACACCCGTGATTTCAGGGGGGCTGCACAGGCATTCCAGGACGCGATGACGGCGCCGGGGGTGGTGGCAAACCGTGCGGTCGCAAGGGCCGGGGAATCGCTCCTGCGGGCCGGGGAGGCCGGCCAGGCCCTCCCCCTGCTGGAACGGGCCCTGGGGGCCCTGGGAGGCCCGGAGCTGCTCTCGGCGCGTGCCGAGGCCCGGGCGGACCTCGGCGACCTCGCCGGGGCCCAGGCGGACCTCCACACGCTGATGGTCCGGTATCCCCGCTCGCAGGCGGCGATGGATGCCGACGCGGAGCTCCGGGGGAGCTCGGCCCCGGCGGTGGCGCTCACCCTCGACGAACGCCTCCAGCGGACCCGGGTGTTCCTGGATGCCGGGGACGCGAAGATGGCGGTGGCGGAGCTGGACCGGAGCGAGACCAACGGTCTGGTCCGGGACGCCGTGTCGCGGGCCCAGGTGGCGCTGCTCCGGGCGCAGGCCTTCTTCGCCCTGAACCGGGTGGAGGACGCCGAGGAGGCCCTGGAGGTGGCCTCGGCGGGCCCTCCGGCCACGGCGGCCGAGGCGATGCTGGTACGCGCGCGCCGGCTGCTGAAGCTCGACGAGCACACCCGGGCCATGGAGCGGCTCCAGGAGATCTCCAAGAAGTTCGCGGGTGAGCCCGCGTCCGAGGAGGCCGACTACTTCCTCGGCTGGCTCGCGCTCCAGGAGGGAAAGCTCCAGGCGGCGGCGGAGGCGCTGGAGAGCTTCGAGAAGCGCCACCCCGAGTCGCGTCGGCGGGACGAGGCCTGCTGGTTCCGGGCCCTGGCGCAGATCCGGAGCGGCAACTGGGCCGAGGCAGACCGGGCGCTCCGCGAGCTTCAAGAACGCTACCCCCGGAGCGGCCTCGTCCCGCAGGCGAAGTACTGGCGGGTCCGGGTGAAGCACCTCTCGGGCGGAAAGCCGATCGACGAGTACCAGGACATCCTGAAGCTCTACCCCCAGACCTTCTACGGGCTCCTGGCGCAGGAGCGGCTCCGCGAGCTGGGGGCGAAGCCCGAGGCGGTCTTCACCGAGCGGCCGCACCTGTCGAACAAGGTGGCCGCCGCGCCGGAGCTCGCGCTTCCGCGGGCGCTGGCGAGCGCGGGCCTGTGGCGCGAGTCGGCCGAGGAGCTGCGGGCGCGGCTGGGCGCGGTGCACACGCCCGAGGCGGCGCTGCGGGTGGGGACGGCGCTGGCGCGGGTCGGCGAGGCCTGGGCGGCGTACCACCTGGCGAACCGCCTGCTCTGGGGCAAGGCCTACGCGCAGAAGGACGCCGCGGCGCTGGCCCTGCTCTACCCGAGGCCCTACGTGAGCCACGTCGACGAGACGGCGCGGGCGCAGGGCGTCCACTCCTCGCTGCTCTACGCGATCATGCGGCGGGAGAGCGCCTTCCAGCCGGACCGACTGAGCGCGGCGCGGGCGCGCGGGCTGATGCAGCTGATGGCCCGGACGGCGAGCGCCATCGCCCGGGAGCTGCAGCGCGAGCCGCCCGAGCCGGACGAGCTCTACCGCCCCGAGCTGAACCTGGACCTGTCGGCCTGGTACGTGGGGCAGCTGGCGAAGCGGTTCGTGCATCCGGCGCTGATCGCGGCGGCGTACAACGCCGGGCCCGCGGTCACCCTGAAGTGGACCAGCGAGCTCGGGAACATGCCGGTCGACCTCTTCGTCGAGTCGATGCCGTTCAAGGAGACGCGGGCCTACGTGAAGCAAGTGGTGGCCGACGACTACCTCTACCAGGCGTTCTACGGGGGCGGCCCGGACTCCCGCCGGCTGGCGATCGCGTTGCCGAAGCCGGCGTCGAGCGGGATCGAGTTCTAGCTCGAACGGAGCTTCGCGTAGGCGACGGCGATCTCCCCGGCCACCCGGGCATTCATCGACAGCAGCGCCACGTTCGCCCGGAGCGTGCGGCCCCCGGTCGCGTCGACCAGCCTCGCCAGCAGGAACGGCGTTACCGCCTTCCCCGTGACGCCCTGGCGCTTCGCCTCGGCCTCGGCCGCCACGAGCGCCCGGTCGAGCTCGTCCCGGTCCAGCGCCACCTCGACCGGAGGTGGGACGGCGAGGACGATGGCCTGCGGCAGCCCGAGCGCGCGCTGGGCCCGGAGCGCTTCCGCCGCCAGCTCCGGCGTGTCCGCGCGGTGCTCGAGCGGCAGGCCCGACCGGTCCGCGTAGAAGGCGGGGAACTCGCTCGTCCCGAAGCCCAGGACCGGCACGCCCAGCGCCTCCAGCGCCTCGAGCGTTCGCGGCAGGTCCAGCACGCTCTTCGCCCCGGCGCACACCACCATCCCCGGGTACCTCGCCAGGGCCGCGAGGTCGGCCGACACGTCCCCGCCCTCGCCCCGGTGCACCCCGCCGATGCCTCCGGTGGCGAAGAGCGGCAGCCCGCACGCCGTCGCGACCGCGCAGGTGGCGCTCACGGTCGTCCCGCCGGTCGCCCGCTGCAGCACCGCCGAGGCGAGCTCACCGACCCCGATCTTCCAGCGGCGCTCGGGACCGGACGCCAGCTGCCGCACCTCGTCCCCCGAGAGGCCGCAGCGCACCACGCCATCGACGACCGCGACCACCGCCGGCACCGCGCCGGCTTGCCGGACCGCCTCCTCGCAGGCGCGCGCCGCCTCGAGGTTGACCGGATGGGGCAGCCCCTGCGCGATGACCGACGACTCGAGCACCACCACCGGAGTCTCCGTCGCCCGGGCTCGCCTGACCTCGTCGGAGAGCCGGACCTCCATCAGCTCGGGCGCTCCGCGAGGAGCACGCCCTGCATCTCCTCGTCCTCGAGCGGGCGCCCATCGCGGCCCATGGCGACCGCGTTGATGCTGTCCTCGTCGATCTCCACCGTCGCGCCCTTGCGCCACTCGGTCGTGTGGGCGGCGCCGTCCACGAGCTTCCCGGTGATCCGCCCCTCCTCCCAGGCCAGCACCTCGAGCCAGAGGTTCTCCTGGATCGCCTCGCCGTCGGGATGGGTCTCGAACGGCGCACGCACGAGGAAGGTCAGGGGCTCCATCAGCCCGCGGCGGTGGAAGCGCGCCTTGAACGCCGGCCGGAGCCGGGCAGCCTGCGCCGCCAGCGCCTGCGAGCGCGTGGGATCCTCCTGCTCGAAGCGGCTCCGGTAGGGACGGAGCAGCTCGGAGGTGGTGTGCCGCCCCTCGGGGGAGACCACCGTCCAGTACTCGCCCTCGTGCCCCTCGAAGGTGTCCGGCGACACGCGGAGCATGCCGTGGCGGGCCTCCTCCGACGAGACGAGCATGAACGCCTCGCCGTTGCTGGTCTCCATCGGGATCCGCGGCGTGGGCCCCTCGCCGAAGGCCAGGTCGGTGCAGAGCTCGTGGAGGAAGCTCTCCGCCGGGAGCAGGTCCTCCTCCGAGAGCTGGAAGATCTCCACGTCCCGCTGCCCGAACTTGGTCATGCCGTGCGAGTGCACCCAGAGCGGCGCGTCCTCCGGCGCGGTGGGCACGGGGTGGAGGGTCACGTGGTCGCGGATGTCGAAATCGAGCTCGGTGATCTCCCGGACGTCCTCCTCCTCGTGCAGCTTGAAGGCGCTGGCGTCGAGGAGCACACCCTCCCGCCGCTCCAGGAGGCCGCGGGCGCACCAGAGGGCCTCGAAGACCCCCACGGTCGGCTGGCTACCGGTGGGCGTCTCGTAGGCGAGCCGGTAGAGCCCTCGGGCGCGACGGAGCCTGGCGTGGGCGGCCTCACTTCCAGACAGGAGCTCCGGCGTCCACCCGAGCGGTGACTCGAGCGCCTCGAAGCGGACGGTGATGTCCGCCTCGGCGGACCGGAGCCTGAAGGCCCCCGAGTCCGGGTCCCGCTCCACGGTCACCTCGTCCGTCTCGAACGCCTCCCCGATGGCGTCGGGGCCGAGTGGCTCCGCCTCCTCGGTGGCGACGATGTAGACCTCCTTCACGGCGCGGGGACTCCCTTCGAGGTGGGTTCCGCCATGAGGCGCTCGGACACGCTGGAGACGACTACACCACCGGGAGTTGCGCCCGGACAGACCGGGCCGGCGGATTGGTCTCGTGTAGACTGCGCAGCGGCCGCATGCGACCACCAGGACGGAACTTGCCGCCCCACCAAGCCGCGATGCTCGCCGGCCGCACGGTGAGCGCGAGCCGCGACGAGCCGGTGGAGCTGGACGAGGACGGGCTGCCGCTCCAGACCCGCATCCGCTCCGAGGCCGAGAGCACGGCCCTCAACGTGGTGGCCATCCTGCGCGAGGTCCTCGAGGACTTCCGCAACGCGGACCGTCACTTCAAGGTCAAGGCGGCCATCCTCGGCGCCTGGGCGGTGCTGAGCCTGGCGGGCATCTTCGTGGCCTGCCCCGGCACGCCCGGCCTCGTCGGCCCCAGCACGTCGCTCGGGGCGCGGCTGATCATGGGCGAGGAGCCGGAGCACCCGGCCTACGTCCTCTCCAACGAGAGCGACCGGGCGTGGGAGGACGTGGTCGTGGTGGTGAACAAGACCTTTCGCGCGGCGATCAGTCACGTGGAGCCCCGCGCCTTCGTCACCATCACCCCGAAGCAGCTGATGGGGGACAACGGAAAGCTCGCCCCGTTCAACATCAAGGCCACCGACATCGAGCTCCACACCAAGAAGGGAAGCGTGGTGCTCCTGAAGGACGGCCTCACGCCGTGACGCTCGAGCCGATCGTCCACGAGCTCAGGCTGCGCTGCAGCCCGGAGAGCGCCTTCGCCGCGTACACGCGCCTCGGGCACTGGTGGCTGACGGTCGTCCTCGAGCCTCGGCCCGGCGGACGGCTGTTCGAGCGTCATCGCGACGGCCACGAGGTGGACTGGGGCCGGGTCACGGCGTGGGAGCCGCCCGATTCGAACGCGGCCCAGCGCGCAAAGTTCCGCGATTGGCCACTCCTGCTTCGCCGTTTCGCGGCGCTGCCAGAGGGCTGAGAGCGCCGCCCTACTCCTTCTTCTCGGCCTTCTCGGGCTGGGCCTTCTCCGGCCGGTCCACCAGCTCGAGGAGGGCCATCTCGGCGGCGTCGCCGGTGCGGTGCCCCAGGCGCACGATGCGGGTGTAGCCACCGGGCCGGGAGGCATAGCGCTCCTTGAGCTCGCCGAAGACCTTCTGGAGCACGGAGCGGCTGCGCACGGTGCGCTCCGCGAGCCGGACGTTGGACAGCCCTCCCCGCTTTCCGAGAGTGATGATCCGCTCGGCCAGCCGGCGGGCCTCCTTGGCCTTCGGCACGGTGGTCTTGATCGCCTCGTGCTCGAGGAGCGAGGTGACCATGTTGTCCAGCATCGCCAGGCGGTGCGGGGTCGTCTTCTGAAGCTTCCTGTGTCCGACGCGGTGACGCATCGTTCCGTCCTTTCCCGGGCCGTGTCAGGTACCCGGGCCGAAGGGCCCTGCTCGCTGGGGAGAAGGGCCCGGGGTGAAACTGCTTACGCCTTGGGCTCGCCCGGAACGGCAACGACGCCCGGCTTCTGGGGCCAGTTGTCGAGCTTCATCCCGAGCGACAGCCCCATCTCGGCCAGGATCTCCTTGATCTCCTTCAAGGACTTCCGGCCGAAGTTCTTGGTCTTCAGCATCTCGGCCTCGCTGCGCTGAACGAGGTCACCGATGGTCTTGATGTTCGCCTGCTGCAGGCAATTGGCGCTGCGGACACTGAGCTCGAGCTCGTCCACGCTGCGGAAGAGGTTCTCGTTGAGCTTCGCCTCCTCCTTCGGCGTCTCGGCGATGACCGGCTCCTCGGTCTCGTCGAAGTTGATGAAGACCGTCAGCTGCTCCTTGACGATCTTCGCCGCGTAGGCGACCGCGTCCTGCGGGGTGACCGAGCCGTCGGTCCAGACCTCGAGGCTGAGCTTGTCGTAGTCGGTGACCTGACCGACGCGGGCATTGGTCACCTGGTAGTTCACCTTGCGGATCGGCGAGAACAGCGCGTCGATGGGACTGGTCCCGATCGGGTCGCCAGGGTTCTTGTTGTTCACCGCCGGCACGTAGCCGCGGCCGCGGCGGCAGATCATCTCCATCCGCAGCTTCCCGCCCTCTGACAGGGTGCAGATGAGATGGCCGGGCTTGAGGATCTCCACCTGGTCGTCGGCGATGATGTCGCCCGCCTTGACCTCCTTCGGGCCCTCCACCTCGATGCGGAGCGTCTTCGGCTCGTTGGTGTGCATCCGGAGCAGGACTTCCTTGAGGTTGAGCACGATGTCGGTGACGTCCTCGGTCACCTCGGGCACGGTGGTGAACTCGTGCTCGACGCCCTCGATCCTCACCGAGGTGATCGCCGCGCCCTGGAGCGAGCTCAGGAGCACGCGGCGGAGCGAGTTGCCCAGGGTGGTCCCGAAGCCGCGCTCGAGCGGCTCGGCGACGAACTTGGCGTAGGTCTGGGAGAGGGACTCGGCGTCGATCTCCATCCGCCGGGGCTTGATGAGATCGCGCCAGTTCTTCGCGTTGAACGCTTCAGCCATGACTGCTTCCTTCACTTTCCAAGGTCGCGCCACCCACTTACCCGCCCGAATGGCGAGAGGACGCGCCGCTCACTGCGACTGCGGTGCTGCTACTTCGAGTAGAGCTCGACGATGAGCTGCTCCTGGATCGGCATGGTGAGGTCCTCGCGGTTCGGGACGCTCTTCACCGTGCCCTTCATCGCCTTCTTGTCCAGCTCGATCCACTGAGGAACGCCGCGGCGGTCCACCGTCTCCAGCGCCTCGGCGATGCGGAGGATCTTCCGGCTCTTCTCCGCGACCTCGATGCCCGTGCCGGGCTTCACCTCGAAGGAGGGGATGTTCACCCGCTTGCCGTTCACGGTGAAGTGACCGTGGCGCACCAGCTGCCGGGCCTCGGCCCGGGTGTCGGCGAAGCCCATGCGGAACACTACGTTATCCAGTCGCAGCTCGAGCAGCTGGAGCAGCGTCTCACCGGTCTTGCCCTTGGCGTGGGCAGCGCGGTGGAACGAGCCGCGGAACTGGGATTCGAGCAGCCCGTACATCCGCTTGACCTTCTGCTTCTCGCGGAGCTGCGTGCCGTAGCCGCTGAACTTCACGCGGCCCTGGCCGTGCTGGCCGGGCGGATAGGGACGGCGCTCGATGGCGCACTTGTCGGTGTAGCAGCGGTCCCCCTTCAGATACATCTTGAGGTTCTCGCGGCGGCAGATACGGCAGGCGCTGGCGGTGTAGCGGGCCAAGTGGGGTTCTCCTGGAGGTGGTCTAGACGCGGCGGCGCTTCGGCTGCCGGCATCCGTTGTGAGGAATGGGGGTCACGTCGCGGATCAGCGAGATCTTCAGGCCGGCGGCGGCGAGCGCGCGCAAGGCCGACTCGCGGCCGGCGCCCGGGCCCTTCACCATCACGGTCACGTTCTTCAGGCCGTGCTCCATCGCCTTGGCCGCAGCGTCACCGGCCGCCACCTGCGCGGCGAATGGAGTCGACTTGCGGCTGCCCTTGAAGCCACGGGCTCCGGCGGACGACCAGGAAATCACGTTTCCCGAGACGTCGGTGATGGTGATGATGGTGTTGTTGAAGGTGCTCTGGATGTGCACCACGCCGTTGAGGATGTTCTTCTTGCCCTTCCGCTTCACGCGCTTCTCGGCGGGGCCAGGGCTGGCCGGGGCGGCGGCGGCTTCGGGTGCGGGGGTTGCGGCGGGGGGCGTGACTTCTTCGGCCATTCGAGTCTCTCGTCAGTCCTGAAAGGGGTTACGCCCGGGTGGTGGTGGGGGCGGTGGCCTTGGGCCGGATGATTCCCCGCTTGGGGCCCTTCCGGGTGCGGGCGTTGGTATGGGTGCGCTGGCCGCGGACGGGGAGACCCTTCCGGTGCCGCAGGCCGCGATAGCAGCCGAGGTCCATCAGCCGCTTGATGTTCATCGTGACCTCGCGCCGGAGATCACCCTCGACCTTGTAGTCGGCCTCGATGACCTCGCGGATGGCCCGGGTCTGCTCCTCGGTGAGGTCCTTGGTCCGGGTGGCCAGGTCGATGCCCGCCTTGGTCACGATGTCCTGGGCGGTCTTGTTGCCGATCCCGTAGATGTACTGGAGGGAGATCACCACCCGCTTGGCGGGGGGAAGGTCGACGCCGGCGATGCGAGCCATGCTGGTTCTGGTTCCTCGTTCCCTGGCCGGGCCCTTAGCCCTGCCGCTGCTTGTGACGCGGGTTCGCCGCGCAGATCACCCGGACGACCCGCTTCCTGCGGATCACCTTGCACTTGTCGCAAATCTTCTTCACCGACGCGCGGACCTTCATGGCGACACCGACTCCTGGTCGAGCGGCCCATCCTGCCGGCCGCTCCTGGAAAAGCACGTTCCCTTGCTGGGGGGTCTACTTCGCCCGGTACGTGATGCGACCCCGGGTGAGGTCGTACGGCGACAGCTCCAGCTTCACCTTGTCGCCGGGGAGGATCCGGATGAAGTGCATCCGCATCTTTCCCGAGATGTGCGCGAGCACCTTGTGGCCCCCGTTGTCGAGGACCACGCGGAACATGGCGTTGGGGAGCGGCTCGATGACCGTCCCCTCCACCTCGATGGCGTCGTCCTTCGGCACAGCGGCGACCCTCTCCGACCTTCTAAATCTCGGCAGACTGACCCCTTAGACAGGCAGAACTTCGTGCACGGAAAGCGCGCCGCCATACCAGCCGCGACGCGCTGAAGCAAGCCCTTCTACCGGCGAGCCCTCGACATTTCAACCCGTTGTCCCGGCTCCGCCGCGGGTGAGCACCTCGTGGCCGGTGTCGGTCACGAGAATCGTGTGCTCCCAGTGGGCGGAGAGCCGGCCGTCGACCGTCACCGCGGTCCAGCCGTCGTCCAGGACGTCCACGGCCGCCGTCCCTGCGTTGATCATGGGTTCAACGGCCAGGACCATCCCCGGACGCAAGGATTCCAGTGTCCCTGGACGGCCATAGTTGGGGACCTGAGGCGCCTCGTGGAGCTTGCGGCCGATGCCGTGGCCGACGAAGTCCCGCACCACGCTGAAGCCGAGGGGCTCGACGTGCGACTGGACCGCGTGGCCGATGTCCCCGATGCGGTTGCCGGGCCGGATGGCGGCGATGCCGGCCTCGAGGCTGTCCCGGGTGGCCTCGAAGAGCCGCCGGGCCTCGCTGGAGACCTTGCCGACCGGAACGGTCCGGGCCGCGTCGCCATAGAAGCCCTCGATGGAGACCCCGAAGTCGAGCTTCATGAGGTCTCCCTCGACCAGCTTCCGGGTCTTGCTCGGGATGCCGTGCACCACCTCGTGGTTGACGCTGGCGCAGAGCACCGCCGGGAAGCCGCGGTAGCCCTTGAAGGCGCTCTTCGCGCCCTTCTCCTTGATGAGGCGCTCGGCGAGCTGGTCCAGGTCCCAGGTGGTGACGCCGGGGGCGACGGCCGCCTCGAGCGCATCGAGGATCTCCGCCACCACCCGTCCGGCGCGCCGCATCCGGTCGATCTCCGGCGCGCTCTTGAGCTCCACCGCCATCGACAGAGGTTAACGAGGCTTCAGCGCCGCCACCACCGCGGCCTCGATGGCCTCGGGCGCGCCGACCCCGTCGACGACGTGAAGCAGCCCACGCCGGGCGTAGAAGTCCTTCAGCGGGGCGGTATCCCGGGCGTAGGCCTCCATCCGCGTCCGGACCGCCTCGGGCTTGTCGTCCTCGCGCTGCACGAGCGAGGCCCCGCACAGGTCGCAGTAGCCCTCCCGTCGGGGCGGGTTCTGGACGATGTGGTAGACGCTCCCGTCCCGCGGGCAGCTTCGCCGGCCGGAGATGCGCTCCACCAGCGTCTCGATCGGCACCTCGAGCGAGACGACGGCGTCGAGCTTCTTCTTGTGACCGGCCAGGGCCTGCTCGAGCTTCTCCGCCTGGGGGATGGTCCTGGGGAAGCCGTCGAGGATGAATCCCGGCGCGGCGTCGGGCTGGAGCAGCCGGTCGCGGACGATGCCCACCACCAGGTCGTCCGGGACGAGCTTGCCCGCGGCCATGATCGGCCCGGCCTGCTTGCCGAGCTCCGTCCCGTCCTTCACCGCCTTCCGGAGGATGTCGCCGGTCGAGACCTGGGGGATTCCGAAGCGCCCCGCCAGCCGCTTCGCCTGTGTCCCCTTCCCCGCGCCTGGTGGTCCGAGCAGGACCAGGTTCATCGGCTCCCCTCCGTCCTGGACGTCGCCCCTACGCGGCTGGCCTCAGCCGGCCTCGGATGCGGGGGCCACGCGCACCGGCGAAGCCCTCGTAGTTGCGGCTGATGAGGTGACCCTCGATCTGCTGCACGGTGTCCAGCGCCACGCCCACCACGATCAGCAGCGCCGTTCCGCCGAACTGGAACGGGAGCCCGCCGAACGCCGGGTTGGAGAGGATGGAGGGGATGACGCAGATGAGCGCGAGGTAGATGGCGCCACCGAAGGTGATGCGGTTGAGCACGCCGGAGATGTACTCCGCCGTCTGCCGCCCGGGCCGGATCCCGGGGATGTACCCACCCTGCTTCTTGATGTTGTCGGCGACGTCGTCCGCCCGGAAGGTGAGCGTCGTGTAGAAGTAGGTGAAGAAGATGATCAGCAGCACGAACACGCCGTCGTAGAGCCAGGCGTTGCTCTCCAGCGCGTGCTGCACGGTGGCCAGCCCGGGGAGCCAGTTCCCGAGGGTGGCCGGGAAGCTGAGGATCGCGCCGGCGAAGATGGGCGGGATGACGCCCGAGGTGTTCACCTTCATCGGGAAGTACGTGGCCTGGCCGGCGAACATGGTCCGCCCGGCCATTCGCTTGGCGTACTGCACGGGAATGCGTCTCATCCCGCGCTCGATGT
The DNA here is from genome assembly GCA_036489275.1 of Myxococcaceae bacterium. Lineage (GTDB taxonomy): Bacteria > Myxococcota > Myxococcia > Myxococcales > Myxococcaceae > RPRB01. Next base: position 18,913 of record DASXGF010000112.1, read on the forward strand.
AGACGACCACGCCCACCACCAGGAGCATGAAGACCGCGAGCACCGGGATGAGCCAGGCCTTGTCCTTGGACAGCTCGACCAGGCGGCTGGTGGCGCTCGGGAGCCGGGCGACGATGCCGGCGAAGATGATGAGGGAGATGCCGTTGCCGATGCCGCGCTCGGTGATGCGCTCACCGAGCCACATGATGAACGCCGTACCCGCGGTGAGGGTGATCACCGTCATGAAGGTGAACCACAGCGAGTCGTTGGGAACGACCACGTGGTCGATGTCCACCCCGCTCCGGCCGGGAACGGCGTGCCGCCCGAGCGACGCCAGCCACCGGGCAATGCCGATGCCCTGGACGACCGAGAGGACGATGCTCCCGTAGCGCGTGTACTGGTTGAGCTTCTGCCGGCCCGCCGCGCCCTCCTTC
>DASXGF010000122.1:0-2795 GCA_036489275.1 Myxococcaceae bacterium
CTGCGCTCGGAGAAGGAAGGCGTCGACATCGAGCAGCTCACCTCCGTCTTCCGCTGACCGGGAAGGCGACCCCGAGGTCGTCGAGGTGTTCGGCTAGGCCGCCGTCGGGCTTGCCGGGCGCTTCCGCTCCCGCCGCTCGCCGAGGAGGAGCCGCTGCTCGAGGCGCGCTCTCTGCGCCGCGTAGAAGGTGCTGAGGAACTCGAACGGACCGACGCGCTCCGTCCCCGGCGTCCAGCCGATCCGTTTCTGGATCTGCTCGGCCACGGCGGCGAGCGCGCTCGCGTTCTCCAGCGTGTTCCCGAGCCGCAGCACCGCCTCCAGCGTCTGCAGCTCGTAGGCGCCGTAGATGTCCAGCTGGTCCACCCGGAACTGCAGCGCCGGCTGCCCCTGCGCCGCGCCCAGGTCGTCCAGGAGCAGCATCGGTGGCGCGCGGACCACCATCGTCCCCGCCACCAGATCTCCCGCCCGGAGGTGGTCCCGGTTCACCAGCGGCAGGAGCGCGAAGACCAGGACCCACAGCCCCGCGACCAGCCCCACCCACGCCGGGAAACCGCCGGCGATCGCCGCGGGCGCGAGGAGGATGAACATCGGCTGGAACAGCTCCAGCTCCCGCAGGAGGTTCCGCGCCACCACCGCCCGAGCGGTCAGCGGGCCGCCGGACCGGGAGATGACCCGGATCTTCGTCGCCCGCTTCCCCGGCGTCTGCCCCCGCCACCGGAGCTCGAGGATCGGAAAGTAGAAGCAGCGGATCAGGAAGAACGCCACCAGCATCACCGCGGCCGCCAACTCCGCCCGCCCGCGCACGCCGGTGAGAACCACGATGATCGCCAGCACGATCCCGAGCACGTTCATCAGGAACAGGTCGATCATCACCGCGACCAGCCGGTCGCCCACGCTCGCCAGCTCCAGCTGGATCGGCACGCCCTCCGGCGTCTCCAGCCCGCGGATGGACGAGGCGGTCACGCCGTCCGCCCGGCGAGCGAGAAGTAGAGCGACCAGAACGCGAACGTGCTCCCGGCGACCGCCCAGCGGATGGCCGGGTCGCCCACTGACTGCCGGAAGATCCCCTCGATGAGGCCGGCGACCAGGAACATCGCCACCGACCCGAGCCCCACCACCCCGGCGGTCTCTCCCGCGCGCCGCAGGCTCGCCAGCCGCGAGAGCCGCCCCGGAAACACCAGCGCCTGGCCCATTCGCAGACCGCCCGCGGCGCAGAGCAGCAGCGCCCAGATCTCCGTCACCCCGTGCGGGAGCGTCCAGGCCCAGAACTCCCAGCCGAGGCCGCGCGAGCCGTACAGCCACCCGAACGCGCCGAGGATGAGCCCGTTGGTCAGGACCAGGAAAGCCGTCGGGACCCCCGCGGCGAACCCCAGCCCCAGCGAGGCGAGCCCGATGGCCGAGTTGTGAGTGAAGAGGAAGCTGCTGAAGGCGATGAGCGCCGAGCGTGGCGTCTCCCTGCGCTCGAGGATCGACTTGAGGTCTGCGTCCGTGGCCTCGGGGCCCCGGCCCTGGGCGTAGGCGGGTGGCACGAAGTCCGACCACCGCCCCGGGTCCCGGGCCAGCTCCCGCCACGCCACGCCCGTGCCGAGCGCGGTCAGGAGGATCGCCACCGCCATCTGCCAGCGGAGCGCGCGCACCGCGCTGGGAAAGGTCTTCGCCCAGAAGCGGCGGAAGGCGAAGGCGAACGGCTCGCGCCCCCCGTGCAGGACGACGTGCGCCCGCGCAGCCAGCGCGTTCAGGTAGGCGAGGAGCGCCGCGTCCAGGGCGATGGCCCGGGCCACGCTCAGTGATGAGAGCGCCGCCCGGTAGAGGACCGGGAGCCGGCCCAGATCCTCCGCGGACAGCGAGCGCAACCCCGAGCGCTGGACGCGGTCCACCAGCCCCTCCAGGGTGCGCCAGCCCGCCTCGCGCTCCTGGCGGAAGCGGACCGAGGGCATGCGGAGCTCGCCGCTCACACCATCTCCCTTCGCTTCACGTCGAGGTAGCGGGCCACCAGCTGCGGCGAGGCGTCCTGCGGTCGAACGTCGAGCACCTGGATGCCCATCCGTCGCAGGCGCCGGAGCACCAGCTCGCGGTCGCTCCGCAGCTCCCCGGCGATGACCGCCCGGTGAACGTCCGAGACCGCCGCCGGCACCGCGCCGGCCATCGCATCGAGGCCGGGGTCGCGGAGGGTGACGAACAAGACCAGATGTCGAGCGCGCAGCCGGTCCAGGTTCTCCAGCATCAGCTCGGCGCTGGTGCTGTCGGTGACGTCGGTGAAGAGCACCACCAGCGAGCGCCGGCGCACGCGGGCGGACAGCTCGGCCATCCCCAGCGTGTAGTTGGTCTCCTCGCCGCTGTAGGGCAGCGAGGCCAGAGTCTGCTGCGCCCGGGGAAATGCCCGTCCTCCGCCCAGCGGCTCGGCCCAGCACCGCACCCGCGCGTCGAAGCCGAACACGCCCACCCGGTCTCCGGAGCGGAGCGCCACCCAGGCCAGCACCAGCGCCGCGCGCACCGCGTGGTCCAGCCGGGTGACCGACTCGAGCGGGACGGTCATCGCGTGGCCCGAGTCCACCGCGACGATGAGCTGGTGGTTGCGCTCCGCACGGTGCTCGCGGGCCATCAGCTTCCGGTGCCGCGCCGAGGACTTCCAGTCCAGCGCACGGATGTCCATCCCGGTGACGAACTCCCGGAGCGACTCGAACTCCGAGCCCTCGCCCCGGCGACGCTCCAGCTTCACGCCGAGCTGCATCAGCGGGGACCCGGCGAAGCGGAGCGCCACCTCGCGGACCTCGGTCGTGTCCGGGGTCACCACC
>DASXGF010000151.1:0-5773 GCA_036489275.1 Myxococcaceae bacterium
GCGCCGCCGCCGCCCCGAGGCACCGGGCCAGGAGCGCGCGGTCCGTCCCCACGCCGGGGCCGGCGAGCGTCACCGTCCCCAGGCCCGGGCGCGGCTCGGCGCCGAGCCGCCGGAGGCTCTCGTCGAACGCCTCCACCCCGTGCACGTCCTGGAGCGGGACCACCAGGAGCAGCCGCCCTCCCCCACCGCGCGTCCCGGCCACCAGCCGGAGGCGGACCTCGTCCTCGGCGAGGCGCGCGAGCACCGCCTCCAGCCGACCTTCGGCGACGTCCAGCACGCGGATCTCCGTGTCGCTCGCCACCGCCCGGACCGGCGCCGGCTCTGGCCCGATGCGGGACCCGGTCCCCGCGCCGTGCGTGCTCCGCGCCAGCAGGACGATGCCGGCATTGCGGGCGAACTCCACCGCCTGTGCATTCAGCACCCGCGCGCCCGCCGACGCGAGCTCCTGCATCGTCCCGTAGTCCAGGGCCTCCAGCTTTCTCGCCTCCGGCACGACCCGCGGATCCGCGGAGAACACCCCATCCACGTCCGAGTAGATCTCGCAGGCCTCCGCCCCGAGCGCGGCCGCGAGCGCCACCGCGGTGGTGTCGCTCCCTCCACGGCCGAGGGTGGTCACCTCCCGGTTTCGCGAGACGCCCTGGTACCCGGCGACGATGACCACCTTCCCCCGGTCCAGCTCCTCGCGGATGCGGACCGGCCGCACCTCGACGATGCGGGCCTGGGCGTGGGCGTCGTCGGTGATGATGCCGCTCTGGCTCCCCGTGAAGCTGATTGCCGGCACCCCCTGCTCGTGCAGCGCCATCGAGAGCAGCGCCATGCTGATCCGCTCGCCACAGGTCAGGAGCATGTCCAGCTCCCGGCGTGGGGGATCCGCCGACATCCGCTTGGCCAGCGTGAGCAGCTCGTCGGTGGTGTCCCCCATGGCGGAGACCACCACCACCATCTCGTGCCCCTCGGCTCGCCGGGCAGCCACCTGCGCCGCCACCTTCCGGATGCGCTCCACGTCGGCGACCGAGGAGCCTCCGAACTTCTGGACGATCACGCTCATGTGAGGTCGTTGCAAATGCACCCTGCGGGCCACGGAAAGAACCCTTGGGTCCCATGTGTTGAAGCCCGGTGCCCTTCCATAGTATCGCGCGCCCGCTCGTGAGGAACGACAGTCCAATGACGGCGATGATCGAAGTCACCGGGCTCGGCAAGCGGTACCGAGACCGGGTGGCGGTGGAGAATCTGACCTTCTCGGTTCCCGAGGGGGAGATTCTCGGCTTCCTCGGACCCAACGGGGCCGGGAAGTCCACGACGATGAAGATACTGACCGGCTACCTGCCCGCCACGAGCGGGACGGTGAAGGTCGCGGGCTTCGACGTCTTCGAGGAGCCCTACGAGGTGAAGCGGCGCATCGGCTACCTGCCCGAGACCCCGCCGCTCTACCCGGAGATGACGGTTCGCGGCTATCTGAAGTTCGTCGCGTCCATCAAGGGCGTCCGGCGCGGTCAGCTGACCACGGAGCTGGAGCGAGTTGCCCATGCCACCGGCGTCTCCGAGGTCCTGGACCGGCTGATCCAGAACCTCTCCAAGGGATACCGCCAGCGGGTGGGCGTCGCCCAGGCCTTGCTCGGGAATCCGCCGGTCCTCATCCTCGACGAGCCCACCGAGGGTCTCGACCCGAGCCAGCGCGCCGAGGTGCGCCAGCTCATCAAGGGGCTCGCCGGACAGCACACGGTCATCCTCAGCACCCACATCCTCTCGGAGGTCACCATGACCTGCGAGCGGGTGCTCATCCTCAACCAGGGACGGATGGTGGCCTTCGACGAGATCCGGAACCTCGCCCACGCGCTGGGCGGCGACCAGACCTCGCTCGAGGACATCTTCCTCAAGCTCACCGCCGCCGCCTGAACGGAGCACGACTCGCATGCGCAACGCGCTGGCCATCGCCCGCAAGGAGCTGGGCATCTACTTCAGCACGCCGTGGGCCTACGTGGTCTTCACGGCGATGCTCGGAATCTCCTCCTTCTTCTTCGTGAACCTCCTCGCCACCTTCAAGGAGGTGCAGGGGCTCGCCCGCGTCTACGGATGGGCGCGGCTCCCGCCGGAGTACGGGCTCTTCAAGAACCTCACCGACGGCATCGTGGTCCAGCTCTGGGACGTCATCGGGGTCATCACCCTGTTCGTCGCCCCGTTCCTCTCCATGCGCCTCTTCGCCGAGGAGAAGCGCAACCGGACCTTCGAGCTCCTCATGACCGCCCCGGTGCGCCCCTGGGAGATCGTCCTCGGCAAGTACCTCGGCGGCGTCGGCGTCATCTGGGCCACCCTCGGGCTCACCATCATCTTCCCCATCACCCTGTCGCTCTTCGGATCGAGCGAATCGGGGACCGCGCTGGAGTGGAGCACAGTGGCCCTCGGCTTCGGCGGGCTGCTCCTCTGGGGCGCCACCTGCCTGGCCGTGGGGATGTTCGTCTCCGCGCTCACCGAGAGCCAGATGCTGGCCGCCTTCCTCACCTTCGCGATTCTCTTGCCCTGGATGCTGCTCCGCGGCCTGGCCCAGAGCGCCGAGGAGCCATGGCGGAGCATCGCCAATCACCTGTCCTTCAGCTCTCAGCTCTCCACCCTCTCCCGCGGGGTGCTGGACCTGAAAGCCCTCGTCTTCTTCCTCTCGGTGATCCTCTTCTCGCTGCTGCTCACCCACCGCACGGTGGAAGCGCAGCGGTGGGCCTGACGCGATGAACACCCGCACCCTGGGAAAGATCCTCGGAGCGCTCGGGCTGGTGGCGCTGCTCTCCGCCCCCTACACCTACTTCGTGACCACCGGCTCGCCGTGGATGGCCGGGGCGAAGGCGGGCCTCGGCTTGCTCCTGCTGGGCGCGTACTTCGCCACCAACCTCGGAGAGTTCGGCCAGTTCGCCTCGCGGCGGAGCACCTTCTATCTGGCCTCGACCATCGCCACGGTGCTGGTGGTCCTCGCAGGGCTGGTGGCCGTGAACTACGTGGTGGCCAGGAAGGGCAAGAGCTGGGACCTGACCACCAGGAAGATCTTCACCCTCGCCCCACAGACCAAGAGCACCCTCGGCTCGCTAAGAGAAAAGGTCCGTGCCTACGCCTTCCTCGCCCCGAGCGACCCCGACTACGAGCAGGTGGACCGGCTCCTCCAGCGGTACCGCGAGCAGGCTCCGGACAAGCTCGAGGTGGTGTTCAAGGATCCGCGCAAGGCGCCGGACCTGGCGCAGAAGTACCAGCTGCGCGAGGGCCAGACGACGCTCGTGCTCACCCGCGGCTCGGGGGACCAGGAGAACCACACCACCGTCTCGGTCTCCGGCGGCGTCACGGAGCAAGACCTCACCAACGCGCTCATCAAGCTGAGCTCGGTGGGCGAGCAGAAGGTCTACTTCACCACCGGCCACGGAGAGTGGCCCCTCGAGCCGACCAGCCCGAAGGATCCGGCCTCGCTCAGCGAGCTGAAGAAGACGCTCCTCCAGGAAGGCTACGTCCCCGGCACCCTCAACCTGGCCGACGGCAAGGAGATCCCCAAGGACGCCGCGCTGATCGTCATCGCCGGCGCGTGGAGCAAGTTCGGCAAGAGCGAGGCGGAGCAGCTCGCGAAGTAGCTCGGCCAGGGCGGGCGGATGCTCTACTTCGCCGAGGCCGGCGCCGAGCCGGGCCTCGATCCCCTCCTGGCGAAGGCCGGCATCCAGGTGGACCCGGGCCTCGTGGCGGACGACGTCTACGCCATCGACAGCCCGTACCTGGTGGTCTCGCACTTCTTCGGTGACACCGAGCTGGCGCGGGACCTCAAGAAGGCCCAGTACAACCTCCAGTTCCCGACCGCCCGTGGCCTGACCGTGCTGCACGAGGGAATCCCCGAGGGGACGCAGGTCGCGCCGGTGCTGACCACCTCGCCCAACGGCTTCGAGGTGAAGAACCCCACCGAGAACCCGCAGCGGCAGAGCGGCGACAAGGCGGGGAGCATCCCGCTCATCGTCCAGTCCACGCGCAACGTGGCGAACGCGGAGGGGAAGCGGAACGACGAGATGCGCCTGGTGGCCTTCGGCGACTCCGAGATCCTGGTCGACCCCAACTGGGGCGACGAGCCCAACCGGAACATGGTGATGAACGCCTTCGCCTGGGCGACGAGCCAGGTGCAGAAGATCACCATCCGCCCGCCGGACCGGGACATCTCCACCGTCGACCTCGATCCCCCTCGGCTCGCCCGCATCCGCTTTCTCGCCACGGACCTGCTGCCGTTCGGGCTGCTCGGCGTCGGGCTGGCGGTCTGGCTGAACCGCCGCAGCAAGTGACATGAGCGCCCGGAGCAAGAACCTCTGGACCCTGCTGGGAGCGGCGGTGGTCACCGCGGGCCTCGGGCTCTACGCCTGGTTCGGCGTGATGAAGGGCGAGGAGAAGGAGGCCGAGCAGAAGCGCGCGGCCGAGCGCCTCGTCCAGCCGGTGTCCCGGCCCGACGGCGGTACCGAGACGATTCGCTACGACCGCCTGGTGGTGAAGGCGAAGGGCCAGACCACCGAGCTGGCGCGCCTGCCCGACCAGTCCTGGGTCCTGAGCAAGCCGTTCAAGACCGGGGCGGACGTCCAGACGGCCGAGGGCATCGTCAGCGCGCTCCAGTTCGCGCGCATCCGCTCCACGGTGGAGGAGAAGCCCAGCACCGAGGACCTACATCGCTTCGGTCTCGACCGACCGACCGTGGAGGTCACCGCCTCGGCCGAAGGCGTGCCGCCTCTGACCGTGCGCCTCGGCATCGAGAACCCGTACGACTCGAGCGCCTACCTCCAGCGCGAGGGGGACCCCAAGGTCTACGCCGTCGACGGGTCCACCCGGTCGAGCCTCGACAAGAACACCTTCGACCTCCGCGACCGCGACGTGCTCGCCGTCCGCGACCTCGGCGTCACCCGCATCGAGGTCCGCGGGAAGACCCATTCCTGGACGCTGGCCCGCGACCCGGGACAGCCCTACGCCTTCGTCAAGCCGACGAAGGAGGACGCGGACACTCCGGCCGTCTCCACCTGGCTCGCCTCGCTGCGGAGCATCAAGGCCTCCAGGTACCTCGAGGACACGCCCGCCGAGCGGAAGCGGACCGGCGTGGAGAAGCCGGTGGCCGAGGCGACCTTCCAGCGCGGGACGACCGAGACCGTCCGGATCCGGCTTGCCGCCGGCAAGGCGGAGACCGATCCGGTCTACGTGCTGCGGGAGGACCTCTACGGCTCCACGCTGGCCGAGATTCCACGGCCGGCGCTCGCGGGGCTGGACAGGAGCCCGGCCGAGCTGCGCGACCGCACCGTTCTCCACGCGAAGCCCGAGGACGTGGCCCGCATCCGCATCGGCACCGGCGAGCAGGCGCTGGTCCTGGAGCGCGAGCGCCCCGCGGACGGTGGACCCGAGCGCTGGCAGCTCCGCGGGCCGACCCCGGGGGTGGCCGACTCCTTCAAGGCCGGCTCCCTCCTCTATGGCCTGACCGGCCTGCGCGCCGAGGCAACCGACGAGAAGCTGCCCTCGGACCCGAAGACGACCGGCCTCGGTCAGACCGCCCGGGCCATCGCCTTCGAGGGGCAGGACGGAAAGGCGCTGGGGACCATCGCCCTCGGTGGGACGTCGAAGAAGCCGGAGGGAACCTTCGCCCGGGACGACCGCGGCCGCGTGGTGGTCGTCGACAGCGCGCGAGTGAAGGAGCTCCCGTCGAGGGCGGCCGATCTCCTTCCTCCGCCTCCGCCGCCGGCCCTGCCGATCAGCGCCGACGCCGGCACCTGACCCGGGTCACTCCTCGCCC
>DASXGF010000153.1:0-9773 GCA_036489275.1 Myxococcaceae bacterium
CGGACCTGCCGGAGCACGTTGCGCGCCGCGGACCGCCCCATCTGCATCGCCGCCGGCGCGAGCCCCGGCACCGGCTTTCCGTCCTGGACGACGGCCGCCATGTCCCCCACCACGAACACCCGCGGGTCGTCCGGAAGCGTCAGCTCGGGCGTCACCTCGACCTGCCCCGCCCGGTTCACGGGGCCACCGAGCATCTTCCCCAGCGGCGACGGCGCCACGCCGGCGCCCCAGAGCACCGTCCGGGCCTCGATGCGCTCGTTGCCGGCCTGCACGCCGCTCGAGTCGACGGCCGAGACCCGGGTGCCCAGGCGGACGTCGATCTGCAGCCGCTCGAGGACCTTCTTCGCCCGGGCGCTCAGCTCCTCGGAGTAGGCAGGCAACAGCCGGTCGAGCCCCTCGATGAGCACGATGCGCGCCGAGTGGGTGTCGATGTGCCGGAAGTCGCGAGGGAGCGCCTTGTGCGCCATCTCGCTCAGTGATCCCGCCAGCTCGACCCCCGTCGGCCCACCCCCGATGATGACGAAGGTCAGCCACGCGCGGCGCCGGGCCTCGTCCACCTCGCGCTCGGCCTCCTCGAAGGCGAAGAGCACCCGGCGGCGCACCTCGAGCGCATCCTCGAGGCTCTTCATCCCCGGCGCGTTCTCGCTCCAGTCGGCATGGCCGAAGTAGTTGTCGTTCGCCCCGGCCGCGACGATGAGGTGGTCGTACCGGAGCGAGCCGCCGTCGGCGAACCGGAGCATCCTGCTCGAGCGGTCGATCGCCGTGACCTCCGCCAGCACCACCTCGGTGTTCCGCGCGTGGCGGAGGACCACCCGGATCGGCGCTGCCACGTCGCTGGGGTCCAGCGCGGCCGTGGCCACCTGGTAGACGAGAGGCTGGAAAAGGTGGTGGTTCCGGCGGTCGACGACTGTCACCCGCACGTCATCGTTCCGGCCGAGGATCTTGGCCGCCTCGAGGCCCGCGAAACCGGCCCCGACAATCACCACCTGGGGTCGCTGGTCGGGTTCCATCGCTGCTCCGGATGTGCGAACCAGGGGACTCGAAGTCAAGCGCTCCGACGTCCGATGGCACTGAACCGACTGACAAGCCTGGTCCGCTACGCGGGGATGGCGCTCTGGTCCATCTTCTGGATCCCTGCAGCGCTGGTCCTGGGAACCCTCCGCCGCGATCCCTCGCTGCCCCTCCGCTTCGCCCGCCGCCACTGGGGCCCGGGGATGCTCCGCCTGGCAGGGGCCGACCTCCGCGTCGATGGCTCTCCGGACGCCCTGGCCGACCGCCCGGCGATCTACGTGATGAACCACCAGTCGTCGCTGGACATCCCCGCGGCGTTCTCCGTCCTCCCGGTGGACCTGAGGTTCATCGCCAAGCACACCCTCCGGAAGGTGCCGTTCCTCGGCTGGTACATGTCCTGGACGGGCATGGTCTTCGTCGACCGGAGCAACAGCACCCAGGCGGTCGGCACCCTGAACGCCGCCGCCGAACGGGTGCGGGGCGGCGTCTCGCTCCTCGCCTATCCCGAGGGAACGCGCTCGCGCGACGGCCGGATCCTCCCCTTCAAGAAGGGCCCCTTCGTCCTCGCGCTCCAGGCCGGGGCTCCCATCGTGCCCATCGCCATCGAGGGCTCGATGGAGTGCATGCCCGCGCACCTCAGGCCGTTCCGTCCCGGCGTCGTCCGCATGGCCGTCGGCAAGCCGATCCCCACGGCGGGGCTGACCATGGAGCACCGGGACGAGCTGGTGCGCCAGGCCCGCGAGGCCGTCGTCGCGCTCCACGCGTCGCTGGCGAGCACCCGGGCCGGGGCCGCTCCCCGCACGGACGGAGCCGAGCGCACCACGGGCTGAGCGCCGCGCCGTCCCACCCCACGGGCGCACCCGACCGCTGCCCTGGACGGTCCCGACCTCCCTGCCCTGGCGCCCTCACGGCCCGCCTCTTGCTCTTTTCCTCCTGAACATCCGGCAGGGGGAGGCGCGGCGTGGCGAAGGTGAGCGAGAAGCTGAAGGCGGTGGCCGCGGCGGTGGCCGCCATCGAGAAGCAGTTCGGGAAGGGCTCCATCATGCAGCTCGGGCGCGACGGCGACGTCGCTCCGGTTGCCGTGATCCCCAGCGGCTCGGTGGGCCTCGACCGCGCGCTCGGCGTCGGGGGTTACCCGCGCGGCCGCGTGGTGGAGGTCTTCGGGAACGAGTCGTCCGGGAAGACGACCCTCGCCCTGCACGCCATCGCCCAGGTGCAGGCCCAGGGCGGCGTCGCTGCCTTCGTCGACGCCGAGCACGCCCTCGACGTGAGCTACGCGCGCAAGCTGGGGGTCCGCATCGAGGACCTCCTGGTGAGCCAGCCCGACACCGGCGAGCAAGCCCTGGAGATCACCGAGCAGCTGGTGCGAAGCGGCGCCGTCGACCTGGTGGTCGTCGACTCGGTGGCGGCGCTCGTGCCCCGGGCGGAGATCGAGGGCGAGATGGGCGACGCCCACATGGGCGTGCAGGCGCGGCTGATGAGCCAGGCCCTCCGCAAGCTGACCGGCGCGGTCAGCAAGAGCGGGACGGTCATCTTCTTCATCAACCAGATCCGGATGAAGATCGGCGTGGTCTTCGGGAATCCAGAGACCACCACCGGCGGCAACGCCCTGAAGTTCTACGCCTCGCTGCGGCTGGAGATCCGGCGGCTCGGCATCCTGAAGGACGGCGACACCGTCATCGGGACCCGGACCCGGGTGAAGGTGGTGAAGAACAAGGTCGCCCCGCCCTTCCACGACACCGAGTTCGACGTGCTCTACGGACAGGGCATCAGTCGTGCCGGCGAGGCCCTCGACCTGGCGGTCACGCTCGGGCTCGCGGAGAAGTCCGGGAGCCACTTCCTCCTCGATGGCGAACGCATCGGCCAGGGCCGGGAGCGGGCCGTCGAGTGGCTGCGCGAGCACTCTCAGGTCCTGGAGGCGCTCGTTGCACGCATCCTGGCGACCGGCGCCCACCCCCCACCGCCGCCGAGCGTGGCGGAGCCCGTCGCCGCCTGAACGGCCTGCGGCGTCAGAGCGAGATGGGAACGAACGGCCGAGGAACGGTGACCTCCGTCCGCGGGCTGCAGGCGTGAACCTCGGCCGTGAAGCTCGCGAGATCCGCCTGGTCCTCGGCGGGCGACCACCCAGTGGCGACGGGACATTGCGCGCGAGGATACCTGCCGGCTGCTCGGCCGCGTGTGGCCCGGGAATTCTCGCCCGAGGCTCGCGGCGCTCAATGTAGCGCCGACGGATCGAACGACACCGGGATCCGCGCACCCGCCAGCGCCAGCACCCACCCCGCGCCCTCCGGCGCGAGGAGCTGCCCCAGCGCGAACTGCGCATCGCGCGAGAAGCGCGCCTCGGCGCGGCCGGCTTTCACCCGGGCCGTGAGCACGCCGTCCTCGCCGAGCCGGAGCGTCGACGCCTCGAGCGGCTCCCCCGTCCGGTCGCTCAGCCGGAGGTAGACCCGCGTCTCGTCGGTGTCGATCGCGTTCACCCGGTACGCCGCGCCCTCCACCGTCACGTACGCCCAGTCGTCCCCGATCCGCAGCTGGAACCGCCCGTCCTCGGTGGGGACGAGCCCCTGGTTGAAGGCTTCGATGATCTTCGGGTGGGCGATGCGCTCCCCGTCGTGGTGCCAGTTCAGCTCGCGGTCGAGCACGAGCCCGCTGTCCTCGCGGGTGTGCCACCGCTTCGGAAGTCCGATCTCCGCCACGTCTCCCTCGATGCGGCCGCGCTCCCCCGAAGTCAACCCAGGTCACATCCGCCGCACGAGCTCGGTGTATCCGCGGAACGCCAGAGCGCCCCAGGTGTTCACCGCCACCGCCGCGCCGACCAGTATCTGGACCAGCGGCTTCCGGAACGACCAGCCCGACAGCCCGAGCAGCAGCACCAGATACGGCGTGTAGTCGAGGCTGAACCGGAACCCGAACTGCATGTATCCGGTGTTCTGGTAGAAGAGCCCGGGCAGCGCGGTGACGGCCACGGTCAGCCACATCGGCCAGTGGAGCCGCGGCCGCGTCCTCGGAAACGCGAGCAGCACCAGCCAGGGCATCGTCACCAGCATCGACAGTCCGCGCGGGTCGTAACTCAGCCGGAACGGCGACCACTGTATCCGGGGAAGCATCAGGAAGGCCGCCTCGAGATTCCGCGCCAGGTACACCAGGCTGAACAGGCCGTGGGTGTCGATGTCCGCGTTCACCCGGTTGTCGTAGAGGAAGCTGTGCCCGAACTCGCCCGGGCTTCCGAAGCGCGCCACGTTGAAGGCCATCGCCAGCAGCGCCAGCGGTGCCGCCCCCGCCGCGAAGAGCAGCACCGGCCGGAGCCAGCCCCGCGGCTGCCGCAGCGCCTGGCGGAGCTGCTCCAGCCGTCCGGTCGGCCCCGGCGTCAGGACCTCGAGGAGAAAGTACAGCCCGGTGAAGACCAGCGGCGTCCGGGTGAGCGTCGCCATCGACCACAGCACGCCCGCCAGCGCCGGATGCGTCACGCCGGTCGCCGCCTGGAGGTAGAGGCAGGTGAGCACCACCCCCAGCACCTCGGCCAGGAACCAGACCTCGCCCCGGATGGCGCAGGAGAAGAGCAGCGTCCCGAACCCGAGCACCCCGGCGAGGAGCAGCACCTCGTGCTCGGTCCGGTGCAGATCGCCCCGCCGCCCGAGCGAACGGGCCAGCACGTAGAACAGCGTGATGGCCAGCGCGCCGAGGATGACTCCGAAGCTGGTGTCGTTGAACTGGTAGCCGTTGACCGCGACGAACGGCAGCATCACCACCGCGGGAAACGCCGGGAAGCTCACGTACCAGCGGTCGGTGGGGAGCGCCGGACCGGTGCAGCGACTCTTCACCCCGCCCACTTCGCGCACGCAGGCCCAGTCCTCCAGGTTGGGGAGCACCTCGGGGTCGAGGTCCAGCCGCCCCTCGAGGAACGCCTTCGCCTGGTAGACGAAGTGCGGCGCCGCGCTCTGCCGGAGGAAGCGCGGACCGCTGAAGCACGCCAGCGCGAACAGGCTGCACACGAAGAGCACAAGCTCGGTCCTGTACGCCCGCATCCAGCTCCACACCGCGACCTCGGAGGTGGACTTCTGCCGGGCCGGCGCGGTCACGACCGAGGCCCTCGCGTCCTCAGCCGGAGCCAGTCCAGCGCGGCGTAGGCGCTCGCGGTCCGGACCTGCTCCCGGTCACCGTGGAAGCGGTGCGCCCGCACCTCGGTGCCGTCGGGCCCGTCGAGCCCGATGAAGACCGTTCCCACCGGCTTCTCGGCCGTCCCGCCGTCCGGTCCGGCGATGCCGGTCACGGACAGGGACCAGGTGCTCCCGGCCGTCCGCCGCGCCCCACGGGCCATCTCGGCCGCGACCATCTGCGAGACGGCTCCGTTCTCCACCAGCGTGGTGTGAGCAACCCCGACCCAGCGCTCTTTGAGGTCGTTGGCGTAGGCGACCGCGCTGCCGAGGAAGTGCGCGCTCGCTCCCGGCACCTCGGTCAGCATGTCGGCGATGCGGCCGCCGGTGCAGCTCTCGGCGAGGGCAAGCGTCTCTCGCCTGGACTGCAGCTGCCGCCCCACGACGACCGCCATCGTCTCGTCGTCCACCGCGAAGAAGTGATCGCCCAGGAGAGGCCGCGACGCCGCGTCCGCCGCCTCGAGCGCCTCCTGGGCCTCGTCCCGGGTCCGCCCCTCCGCCAGGAGCTTCAGGTGGTTCTCCGGGAAGTGAGTCCGGAAGCCGAACGTCACCCGGGGATGCGCCGCCAGGAGCGGCCGGACTCGCGCGTCCAGGTGCGACTCGGCGAGGAACACCGTCTTCAGCAAGCGCAGCGCCCGGAAGGCCGTCTCGCCCCGCTCCGCCCGGAACGCATCGATGCGCGGGAGCACCGCTGTCTCCACCAGCGCCCGGTACTCGCGCGGGACGCCGGGGAGGAAGAACAGCACCGCCTTGCCCAGCCGCAGGACGAACATCGGAGCGCTGCCGGCGGGGTTCAGCACCACCTCGGAACCCTCGGGCACCCTCACCTGCTTCATGTTGTTCTCGGTGACGGTCAGTCCCCGGACGGCGAAGCGCGCTCTGAGGGCGGCGAGCGCACCCTCGTGGAGCACGAGCGGCACCCCGGCCGCCTCTGCCGCCACCTCGGCGGTGAGGTCGTCCGCGGTCGGCCCGAGCCCGCCCGAGACCAGCACCACGTCGGCCCGGGCGGAGAGCGTCCGCAGCGCGTCGAGGATCTCCTCCCGCACGTCGCCCACCACCGTGGTCCGCATGACCCGCTCCCCGTGCTCCAGCAGCCGCTGCTGGAACCAGGTGCTGTTGGTGTCGGTGGTCACTCCGGTGAGCAGCTCGTCACCGGTGCAGAGTGCCTCGATGCGCATGCGTCGGATGCCCGGGGAGGGGGCTTACAGGAAATCCTGCTCGTCCACCTCGTCCTCGTCCTCGAGCACTCCCTCCGCAGGGGCCGGCTCCCCGGCCTCGCGGCGCTCGGAGAGGTGCCGCCCGAGCAACAGACCGGACTCGACGAACCCCAGCAGGAGATACGCGCCGAAGTACACCACCAGCACGTAGGAGGGGTGGATGCGGGTCGCCACCAGGACGCCGCTGAGACACACCAGCATGAAGATGCTCAGCGTCCGCCGGTTCAATCGCACGTCCTTGAAGGTCCGGTACCGGAGCGTCGAGACCATCAGCAGCGAGAGCACGGCGACCACGATGGCGATGGGCACCCTGGCCCCGGTGCCGAGAGGGTCACCGCCCCGCATCCCGTGGTGGGCGATGACCATCGAGACGATCATCCCCGCTGCCAGCGGGATGGGCAGCCCCACGAAGAACCGGCTGCTCCCGGAGTGGTCCGACGCGTGCGCCAGCACGTTGAACCGCGCCAGCCGGAGCGCGCCACAGGCGGTGAACATGAAGGAGACCAGCAGCCCGACCAGCCCCAGCGACGACAGCGCCCACTTGAAGACCAGCATCGCCGGGGCGACGCCGAACGAGATCACGTCGGCCAGGCTGTCCAGCTCCACCCCGAACTGGCTCTGGGTCCGGGTGAGGCGCGCCACGCGACCGTCAAACCCGTCGAAGAACATGGCGAAGAAGATCGCCAGCGCGGCCTGGTAGAGCTGGGAGGGGCTGGCCTCGCCAGCGCAGAGCGTCAGGGCATAGAAGCCGCAGAAGATCGACGTGACGGTGAACAGGTTGGGCAGGACGAACTTGAGCTTGTGCAGCTTCATCGATCTCCGGCCCCTGCGACGGACGGGCCCCTGCCGAGGCCCCGGCCGCCGGGTCGGGGAACCTTAGCACCATGGACCCGGAACGGGCCCTTGCCGTCGTGGCCTTCTTCGCCCTGGGCACTGCGGCCTACCTGCTCGCCGTGCGCGCATACTACCGGCTGCGGAGCCCACGCCCGGAACGGGAATGGGTCACCACCCCGGACGGTACCCGCATCGCCGTCCACCGCCGGCGCCCACCCGTCCGGCGATTCGCCGAGCCGGTCCTCCTCTGTCACGGGCTCGCCGCCAACCACGTCAACTTCGACTTCGACCCCCCTCACTCCCTGGCCCACGTCTTCGCCGCGGCCGGCTTCGAGGTCTTCACCGTCGACTGGCGGGGAGCCGGTGACTCGAGAGCCCGCCACCCGTGGCAGCACTACCTCTACGACGCCGACGACCTCATCGCCGAGGATGGACCGGCCCTCCTCGCCCACGCGCTCGAGCGGACCGGGGCCTCGCGGGCCTTCTGGGTCGGGCACTCGCTCGGCGCGCTCGTGGGGTACGGCGTGCTCGGAGGCCCCCACGGTGGGCGCATCGGAGGGATGTGCGCTCTCGGCGCTCCGGTCTTCTTCCGCTACACCGGCTGGCTGGTTCGGCTCGGGCGCCTCGCCCTGTGGCTAGCCTGGCCGCTGGCGTTCCACCAGCGCTGGCTCAGCATCGCGCTCGCCCCGTTCCTCGGCCGGGTGACGCTCCCGCTCACCGAGGTGCTCCTCAATCCGAAGGCCATCGCGCCGAAGGTCCTGCGAAAGATGTACTGCAACCTCGTCTCCTCGATGGGGTACCGGCTCCTCCGCCAGGTCGACGATTGGAGCCGCAACGACGCGTTCCGGAGCCGGGATGGACGGGTGGACTACCGCGCCCGCCTCCGTCAGGTGACGACGCCGGTGCTGGTGATGGGCGGGAGCCAGGATGCGCTCGCCACGCCGCAGGCGGTGCTCGGTCAGGCGGAGCTGCTCGCCTCGGCGGACAAGACCATCATGCTGTTCGGCCGCGAGAACGGCGACACGCTCGAGTACGGGCACGGCGACCTCCTCTTCGGCGAGAAGGCTCCCGAGGAGGTCTACCCGCGCATCGTCCGCTGGGTGTCGGACCACGCCACTCCGGTGCCCGAGCGAGTCACCTCCGCGGGGTGAAGGTCCACGTCCCGCGCACGCACGGGGCAGGCATCGGCGTCACGTCACCGGTCCAGCCGTCGATCTCCACCTCGACCCCCTGGCTGCACTCGGCCCACAGCGCGCCATCGCGGTTGGCCCGGCTGGTCATGGCGTGTAGCCGCGCCCCGCCCCGGTCGGTCACCAGCACCGCCGGCCCCTCGGTCCGGTCCACCGTGACCCCGGTCGCCTCGAGGCGCGCCTCGGTCTCGACCGCCAGCCCGGCCACCCCCGCCCCGCTCACCGTCGAGCGAGAGAGCGTCACCGTGGCCCCTTCGGCGGCGAGCACTCCGATGCCGCTGCAGTCCGAGACCCGGAGCCCGCCGAGCGTGGCCCGGCCGCCGCGGATCTGCACCGCGTCGCCCTCGTGCGGATCGGAGGTGCGCGGGCCGGTGACGACACCTGCCTCGAGGGTCAGCTGCGCGTCTCGGGTCACGAGGCCCGACGAGCGTCCGCCCTGGACCTCGAGCCCGCGGAGCCGCACCTCGGAGGACAGGAGCTGGACCCCGCCCATCGGGCCTGCCGAGTCGACGTGGACGTCGTCGAGCGCGCCCTTGCTCTTCACCAACGCCACGCCCGCGCGCTCGGCGCCGGTCGAGCGGATGCCCCGGCCCTCGACCCGCGCCCCCGCCCCGGTGAGGAGCCCGTACTCGTGACCCTCGACGCGCAGATCCTGGAACTGGAGCGTTGCGCCGGCGATGTAGAGCCCCGGGCCGCGGCCTCCCCGCACCTCCAGCGAGGCCACCACCGCCGCGCCTCCGGAGAGCCACAGCCCCGTCACCGCCTCCTGGACCTGGACCTTGGTCAACCGCAGCGACGCGGGCCCGGTCGCCTCCACCGCGCGCTGGAACGGCCCCTGGAACCGCACCTCGCGGAGGTCGGCCTTGCCGCCCGGAAGGACGCGCACCCCGGCGTTCCCCGACACCGAGGCCTGCAGCCTGGAGCCGGTCGCCACCAGCTCGGCGCCCGCCGCCACCTCGACTGCCGGACCGCGCTGGCCGCTGAAGGAGACGGAGGCCAGCGTGGTCTCGCCGCTCTCGACGACCAGCCCGCCCGCCCCGCCCTGGATCTGCACCTCCGCGAGCCGCACCGTCCCCCGGGTCCGGAGGCACGGCGCGGGCGGGGTCCCGGCGAGGACGACCGCCGGGCCCCCGAGGATCTCAACGCTCTCGAGCGTCACGCCGCCGGCGTACACGCCGGCCGCCAGACGGAGACGACCGAGCCCCGGCGCATCGGCGAGGGCCCGGAACGGATGGGCCCGGCTGCCGTCACCGCCCGGAGGAGCGGAGGCGTCGACGAAGACCTCGGACACCACTCCGGCGTCCACGGCGACGACGGCGGCGGGGGGCCTGGGGGCGGTGTCCTGCGGCGGGACGACGGCGGAGCAG
>DASXGF010000180.1:0-1845 GCA_036489275.1 Myxococcaceae bacterium
GATTCCTTCCTCGAGATCCCCGGCGGCCGCGTCGCCACCTGGCAGTTCGGCACCGGGCCCGACCTCGTCGCGATCCACGGCTGGCCACTCCACGCCGCTACCTGGCGAACGCTGCTGCCCGAGCTCGGCGAGCACTTCACCGTCCACCTCCTCGATCTGCCCGGCAGCGGAAAGACAGACTGGCCCGGCGCGGTCGACCTCGAGATCTGCGCCCAGGTCGTCCGCACGTTCGTCGACCGCCTGGGCACGCGGCGCTACGGAGTCCTCGCCCACGACAGCGGCGGCGCCATCGCCCGCCTGGCCTGCGCCGGAGACGAGCGGCTCGCCGCCCTGGTCCTGGAGAACAGCGAGATCCCCGGCCACCACCCTCCGCTCCTGCTCGCCTACGTCATCGCTGCCCGGCTGGGCCTCGCCGGCGTGCTGCTGAAGGCGATCCTCGGCGGTCCGCTCCGGACGACCGTCCTCGGCCTGGGCTCGCTGTTCACCGACCCGGCCCACGCCGGAGGAGAATTCGGCGAGCTCTTCCTCGCCCCGCTCGCCGACCGCCGGATCCGCGAGAGCCAGCTCAAGCTCCTGCGCTCCGTCGACTTCGACCTGGTCGATGCGCTGGCCGAGGTCCACGCGCGGATCCGCGCTCCCACGCTCTGCATCTGGGGGCCGGACGACCCCTTCTTTCCGGTGGCGAAGGCGCGGGCCATGCTGCCCCAGTTCGCGGGCCCCGCGGAGCTGGTGGAGATTCCACGCGCCAGGCTCTTCGCCCACGAGGACCACCCCGCGGAGTTCCTCGATCACGCCCTGCCCTTCCTGCAGCGGACCCTCGGGGTCCGCGCAGGCTCGAAGCGCTCGGCGTGAGGGGCACCGGAGGTGGCGCCGGGCCCCCTCCCGGGGTAGAGGCTCCCCCGGCAGATGATCGACAAGCTGGACGAAGTCGAGCGGCGATACGACCGGCTCGAGGCAGACCTCGCGAATCCAGAGACGCTGGGGGACAGCGCACGCCTGACGAAGGTGATGAAGGAGCGCTCCTCCCTCGAGCGGATCGTCTCCGTCTACCGGGAGTTCAAGGCCGTCCGGGCCGACTTCGCCGAGGCCGAGCGCATGCTCGCGAGCTCCGACCCCGACGAGCGCGCGCTGGGCAAGGAGGAGCTCCCCGGCCTCAAGGAACGCCGGGACGCGCTCGAGGCCGAGCTCAAGATCCTCCTCATCCCGAAGGACCCCAACGACGAGAAGAACGTCATCCTCGAGATCCGCGCCGGCGCCGGTGGCGACGAGGCCGGGCTGTTCGCCGAGGAGGTCCTCCAGATGTACCTCCGCTACGCGGACCGGAAGGGCTGGAAGTCCGAGCTCATCGACATGAGCGCCGGCAACGCTGGCGGCATCAAGGACGCCACCGTCACCCTCTCCGGCGACGCCGTCTACTCGTCGATGAAGTACGAGTCCGGCGTTCACCGCGTCCAGCGGGTCCCGGCCACCGAGGCCCAGGGCCGGATCCACACCTCGACCATCACCGTCGCCGTCATGCCCGAGGCCGAGGACGTGGACGTCCACCTCAACCCCGCCGACGTCGAAAGACAGGTCATGCGCTCCACGGGCGCCGGCGGCCAGAGCGTCAACACCACGGACTCGGCGGTCCGGCTCATCCACAAGCCCACCGGCATCGTCGTGAAGTGCCAGCAGGAGAAGAGCCAGACCAAGAACTTCAACATGGCAATGCGCATG
This sequence comes from Myxococcaceae bacterium, assembly GCA_036489275.1. GTDB lineage: Bacteria > Myxococcota > Myxococcia > Myxococcales > Myxococcaceae > RPRB01. Next base: position 1,717 of record DASXGF010000180.1, read on the forward strand.
CTCCGGGCGAAGCTCTACGAGATCGAGCAGGAGCGCGTGACCAGCGAGCGCGACTCCCTCCGCCGCGGCCAGGTGGGCACCGGCGACCGGAGCGAGAAGATCCGCACCTACAACTTCCCCCAGGACCGG
>DASXGF010000091.1:0-11732 GCA_036489275.1 Myxococcaceae bacterium
TACCAGCTCCTCACCGGGGAGCTTCCCTTCTCCTCGCAGCAGCTGCGCTCGCTGGGCTACGAGGACCTCGTCCGCACGCTGCGCGAGGTCGAGCCGCCCAGGCCGAGCAGCCGTCTCAGCACGCTCGGTGACCGCGCCGACACCGTGGCGAGGTGCCGACGCACCGACCCGGGCCTCCTCCGCAGGCAGCTAGAGGGGGACCTCGACGCCATCACCCTCAAGGCGCTGGAGAAGGACCGGTCCCGCCGGTACGGCACCGCCTCCGAGCTGGCGGCGGACCTCGGCCGGTACCTCGCCCACGAACCCGTGCGGGCAAGGCCTCCCAGCCGGGGATATCGCCTCCAGAAGTACGTCCGCCGGCACCGGGTGGGCGTGGGGATCGCATCGGTGCTGGTCGTCCTGCTGCTGGCGTTCGCCGGCACCATGGGCGTCCAGGCACGCCGGATCGCCCGGGAGCGTGACCGCGCCAACCTCGAGCGCGACCGCGCAAACGCCGAGCGTGATCGGGCGAACCTCCAGCGCGACCGCGCCAACCAGATCTCAGAGTTCATGACCCGGATGTTCACGGTGTCCAATCCGAGCGAGGCGCGCGGCAACACCGTGACCGCCCGGGAGATCCTCGACAAGGCGAGCAAGGAGATCGAGACGGGCCTCGCCACCCAGCCCGATCTACGCGGCTACATGACCGACGTGATGACCGAGGTCTACCTGAACCTCGGGCTGTTCGCGGAGGCCCGGGCGATGGTCTCGCGGTCCCTGGATCTCACCCGCGCCGCCCTCGGGCCCGACCACGTGGAGACGCTCCGGAGCGCGAACCTGCTCGGGAAGATCCTGGCGATGTCCGGACACCTGGACGAGGCGGAGCCCTACTTCCGGAGCACCTACGAGGCGCAGGTCCGGACCCTCGGTCCCGAGCACGAGCAGACGCTCAAGTCGCTGGTCAACCTCTCGAACATCGCCGCCGACCGGGGGCGGGACGAGGAGGCGGAGCGGCTGGGGCGAGTCGCGCTGGCGACCCTGACCCGGGTGCGAGGCCCCGACGTGTACGACACGATGGTCGCGAGGGCGAACCTGGCCGACTTCCTCGACCGGCAGGGTGACCGGAGCAAGCTCGCCGAGGCGGAGCGGCTCGGACGCTCTGCCGTCGCGGGACTGACCAGCGGCTTCGGTCCGGAGCACCAGCAGACGCTGCTGACCCTCGTCACCCTCACGGACATTCTCTCCGCGGCGGGCGGCCGCGATGCCGAGGCCGAGTCGCTGGTGCGCCGGGTTATCGACGTCGAGCGGCGGATCGCCGGTCCCGACCACCCCGACACGTTGCTGGCGGAGCGCCGGCTGGCAGATTCGCTGCGAGACACCGGCCACCTCGTGGAGTCGGAACAGCTGGGGCGCAGGGTCCTCAGGCTCCAGCGCCGGGTGCAGGAGCCGGCCCATCCGGAGACCCTGGGAACGATGAACAGCCTGGTCCGGACCCTCTCGGCGGAGGGAAAGTTCGCCGAGGCCGAGAGGTTGAGCCGCGAGGCCCTGGCCCTCGAGCGCGACTCGCTCGGGCCCCGCCATCACCTGACGCTCGAGACGGAGGAGGTCCTCGCCTCTGCCCTGGTGGGTGAGCGCCGCCTCCCGGAGGCCGAGAAGCTCGCCCGCGAGACCCTGGGGACCGCGCGTGCTGCGCTCGTGCCCGCGAGCGTCCAGCTCTCGCGGCTGGAGTACGTCCTCGCCCGCGCCACCGCACGCCTCGGGCGGCGCGACGAGGCGCTGTCGCTGCTGCGGGGCGCCGTCGACCGCGGCCTGTCTCCGGCCGATGCCACGGCGATCGGGAGCGACGTCCAGCTGGCATCGCTCCACTCCGACCCGCGGTTCGCCGGCCTGGTCGCGGACGTCCGCGTCGCGCGCGGACCGTAGACGCCGGAGCCCGTCGGGTCAGTGCGCCGCGGCGGCGATCTCGGCCGCGTTCCCCTTCGGCTTCCGGAGGAGGAAGACCAGGAGGAACGACAGGGCGAACGCGGCGGCCAGCATCAGGAAGCCGCTGTTGAACGCGCGGACGAGGGCCTGCGTGTCCAGCCGGGAGGCCATCAGCGCGTATCCGCTCTGGATTGGATCCGGCAACCGGGCCAGCGCGCCCTGGGCCTGACGGAGCTGCTCCTGGAAGAGTGGGTTGTACGGGTCGGCGTACCGGGCGAGGTCGCTCCGGAACTGGTGGGTGCTGTTGGTGATGATCGTGCTCATCCACGCCGTCCCGATGGAGCCGCCGAGCTCGCGGGTGAGGTTGAAGAGGCCCGCCGCGCTGCCGCGCTCGCTGGGCTTCAGACCCGACAGCGCGACCACCGAGAGCGGCACGAAGCAGAAGCCCAGGCCGAGCGAGCGCACGAAGATGGGCAGGGTCATCGCGTGCGTGTCGGCCAGCTGCGTGAGGTGGCCGTTGAGCCAGAGCGAGCCCACCAGGAAGACGATGCCGAAGGCGATGAGGCCGCGGTTGTCGACCTTGCCGACGAGCCGGCCGACCAGCGGCATGATCAGCAGCTGGATCCAGCTCCCGCGCAGGAAGAGCATCCCGATGTCCAGCGCCTCGTAGCGGAGGATGGTTCCGGCGAAGAGCGAGAAGAGGAACGAGCCGGCGAACAGCGCCGTCCCGACGAGGAAGTTCAGCCCGGTCGCGGCGGTGTAGCTCACGTTCTTGAAGACCCTGAAGTCCACCACCGGGTGCGGGGTCTCCAGCTCGTGGACCACGAAGGTGATGAGACAGATGGCCGCGGCGCAGGCGAGGACGACGATGCGGGTGTCCTCGAACCAGCCGTCGCGGTTTCCTTCCTCGAGCACGTACTGCAACGAGACCATGCCCACCGCGAGCAGCCCGATGCCACGACCGTCGATCGGAGCGCGAGAGGGCTTGAAGGCCGGCTCCTTGATCGACACGAAGGCGACCCAGGCGGCGATCAGGCCTACCGGGACGTTGACCAGGAAGATCCAGTGCCAGCTCGCGACGTCGATGAGCTTCCCGCCGAGGGTGGGGCCGAGGAGCGGGCCGGTGATGGCGCCGAGCGCGAAGAGGGCGCCTGCCATCCCGTGCTCCCTGTGGGGGTAGCGACCGAAGAGGATGTTCTGCGAGGTCGGGATGATCGCCCCACCGCCGATGCCCTGGAGGATGCGGAAGAGCACCAGCGAGGGCAGGTTCCAGGCGAAGGCGCAGAGCGCCGACGCGGCCGTGAACATGAGCATCGACCCGGCGTAGTAGTTCCGGAACCCGAAGCGCCGCTGAAACCACCCCGAGAGCGGGATGACGGTGACGTTCGCCATCGCGTACCCGGTGGAGACCCAGGCGATCTGGTCCAGCGGGGTCCCGAAGCTCGCCCGGATGTCGCTGAGCGCGACGTTGACGATGCTGATGTCGATGACCGCCATCAGCGCGCCGAGCATCGCGGCGACGGTGATCCAGAGCTTGCTGCCCTGGATGGGAGTCTGTTCCTCCATGACGCGCCTCAGTTGGTCCGGACGGTGACGACCGCGCTCATGCCGGGACGGAGCGGGACGTCGGGAGCACGGTCCAGGCGGACGAGCACCGGCACGCGCTGGACGACCTTCACGAAGTTGCCGCTCGCGTTGTCGGGAGGAAGGAGGGCGAAACGAGCGCCGGAGGCGCCGGCCAGGCTCTCGACGTGGCCCTGGAAGTCACGACGGCCGTAGGTGTCGACGCGCACGTTGGCGTTCTGGCCCGGCTTCATCTCGCCGATCTGGTCCTCCTTGAAGTTGGCGACCACCCAGACGTCCTGGAGCGGCACGATCGCGAGCATCGGACGGTCGGGACCGACCAGCTGGCCCTGCTCGACGGTGCGCCGGCTGACCACGCCGTCGACCGGGGCGCGGACCTCGGCGTAGCTCCGGTTCAGCGCGGCGAGATCGTACGCCGCCTGGGCCTGATCGAGGCGTGCCTGCGCGGCTTGCACCGCGACGTCGGAAGCCTTGACCTGGTCGGGCGCGGTCTCGGCCGCCGCCAGACGGCCCTGCGCGGTGGTCAGGCCACCGCCTGAGGAGGCGAGGTTGGCCTCGGTGCTGGCGAGGTGGGCGCGGGACTGATCGAGCGCGGCGCGAGCCTGCTCCGCCCGGGCGCGGCGAGCGTCGATGTCGGCGCGGGAGATGGCCTCGGCCTTCGCCAGGTCCTGGGCGCGGGTCCAGTCGGCCTGCGCGAGGCGATCCGCCGCCTCGGCGGCCTCGACCTCGGCCCTGGCCTGGGCAAGCGCGCTGCGCGTCGCCGAGACGCTGGAGCTCGCCACGGTCAGACCACCGCGGGCCTGGCGGAGCGACGCGTCGGAGTTCAGCTGGGTGAGGCGGAGATTCACCTGCGCCGAGGCGAGCCCGGCCTTCGCGGACTCGACGTCGGCCCGGGCCGAGGCGAGCTTCGCGTCCAGGTCCTTCGGGTCGATCTGGACCAGGAGGTCGCCCTGCTTCACGGCCTGGTTGTCGATGACCAGCACCTTCTCGACCTGGCCGGAGACGCGGGGGCCCACGCTCACGACGCGGCCCTCGACCTGGGCGTCGTCGGTGCTCTCCTTGCCGTGGCCGAGGACCCAGGCGCCGAACGCGGCGACCGCGGCGAGCGCAGTCAGACCGGCGAAGACCTGCGTGGAGCGGCGCTGCAGCAGCCGGGGCTTGGCCGGCGCGGGCGGGGCCTCGTGAACCGGGACCGGGAGCTCGCGCGGAGCGTGATCACGAAGGGCAGTGGTGGTTGCACTCATAAGACTCGGTTCCTCGGACAATCGAAGACGAAAGGTTGACGGGAGCCGCGGCTCACGCGTGACGGAACACGTCCACGCGATCGCGGAGCCTCTCGATCAGCGCGACGAACTGGTCGCGCTCGGCAGGGGTGAAGACCTCCATGAGCGCCTGCATGCGCCGCAGGTGGTCGGGGAGGACGGAGGCCAGGAAGTCGGTCGCGCGCGGCGTGAGCTGAACGCGATAGGTCCGGCGGTCCTCGCCTACGTCGCCGCGGGTGACGTGACCGGACTCGACCAGGCCGTCGACCAGGCCGGTCATCGCGGCGCGGCTGACGCCCGTGAAGTCCGCCAACTCGGCGGGCGTGAGCCCGTCCTCGCTGCTCGACTTGTACAGGGCCATCAGGACCTGCCAGCGGCTGCGCGAGATCCCGTACGCCTGGTAGTGCTGCTCCAGGGCGTTATCGAGCTCCCGATGAAAGTACAGGAGGGGGACGCAGGCCCGGATCGTGTCCCGGTCCAGACCGGGGACCCCGCCGGCCAGCTCCTCAATCTTTTCGAACTTTGGACAGGGTGTCTTCACGGGTTGATAGTTAAGATCTTGATCATCAGGAGTCAAATCCAAGTGGGGCGAAACCTGGATGTCCTTCGAGTGTCAGGGGGTTGCGCGATGTTCCGCGGTCCCGGCTTCTCGCCGGACGCCATGTCGGGAACTGTGCGAAAGCTCAATCTGGCCGAACTGGAGTGGCTCCCGTACGCGATCTCGCCGGGCGTCGGAGGCGAGGTCCGTGACGTGGGCCGGGCGGTGGGCACCCGGAACGTGGGGCTGCGCATCCAGCGCATCCCGCCCGGGGCGCGCGCCTCGCGACGCCACCGTCACGTGTTCCAGGAGGAGCTCCTGGTCATCGTGCGCGGCGAGGGCATCCTCATCCACGGGGACGAGCGGGTGCCGGTGCGCTCGGGTGACTTCGTCAGCTACCACGCGGGCGATCCCGAGGCGCACACCCTGGAGAACGACGGGCAGGGCGTGCTCGAGGTGTGGGCCTTCGGCGATCGGGTTCCGCACGAGGTCTGCGTCTATCCCGACGAGTCGGTGGCCTACGTCGAGGCGCTGGGCGGCGACGTTCCGCTGTCGGACGTCGAGGCCTGGGCGACGCTCGCCGGACGCGGGAACGGCATCGAGCCGTCGAGCGCCGACGAGGAGTGACTCGTCGCCGGCGGCGTGCGTGAGGTGATCGCTCCGAGCGCTCCGAGCGAAGCATGCAGGGGTCTGTTATGCCGCGCGGACCCGTGCCCTCCGCGCCAGTCCTGGAAGTCGAGCACCTCGTCAAGCGCTACCGTGACGTGACCGCCCTCGCAGGCGTGTCGCTCACCATCGGCGCCGGGGAGATCTTCGCCCTGCTCGGGCCGAACGGCGCCGGGAAGACGACGCTCATCGCCGCCGTGTGCGGGCTGGTGAAGAAGACCAGCGGGACCATCCGCCTCTTCGGGATGGACCTCGACCGGGAGCCGCTCCGTCCCCGGTACGACGTCGGGCTCGTGCCGCAGGAGGTGAACTTCGATCCCTTCTTCACGGTGAGCGAGTCGCTGCGGATCCAGCTCGGGTACTACGCCCGGCCGCCGGACGAGGCGCGCATCCGCGAGGTGCTGGAGGCGCTCAGCCTCGAGGACAAGGCGGACGCCCAGACCCGCGCCCTGTCGGGAGGCATGAAACGGCGCCTGCTCATCGCCAAGGCGCTCGTGCACCGCCCGAGGCTGGTCTTCCTCGACGAGCCCACCGCCGGCGTGGACGTGGAGCTGCGCCGGGACCTGTGGGCGTACGTCCGCCGGCTCCGGAGCGAGGGAACGACGGTCATCCTCACCACCCACTACCTCGAGGAGGCGGAGGAGCTCGCCGACCGGGTGGGCATCATCAACTCGGGGCGGCTGCTCCTGGTCGAGGACAAGGTCTCGCTCATGCGCCGCATGGGTGAGAAGCGGGTCCGCATCACGTTCGACGCGCCGGTGCGCGAGCTGCCGGTTGCGCTCGATGGAAAGACCGAGCTCGCCGAGGACCGACGCTCGCTGGTGGTCACCGAGCGCAACGGCCGGCCCAGCGCGGGCGAGATCCTGCGCCAGCTCCACGCCGGCGGAATCACCGTCTCGGAGGTCGACACCCGGGCGAGCCGCCTCGAGGACGTGCTGATCGAGATCCTCCACCGCAGCGGCGGAGGTGCGGCGTGAACGCCGTCGGGCTCCAGACGCTGTTCGTGAAGGAGGTGCGCCGCTTCCTGCGGGTGCCCGGCCAGACCGTACTGAGCCCGCTCATCTCCACGACGCTGTACTTCGTCGTGTTCGGGGTGAGCCTCGGCGGGCGGATGGAGGAGGCCACCGGCCAGGCCTATCTCCCGTTCATCGTGCCCGGCCTGGTGTTCCTCGGGCTGGCGAACAACGCGTTCCTCAACACCAGCAGCTCGCTCTTCATCATGAAGATCCAGGGCACCATCGTGGATCTCCTGGTCGCGCCGCTCGGCCCGGGCGAGCTCCTCCTGGGCTTCGTCGGTGGTGGGATGGTGCGGGGTCTCGCGGTGGGCCTGCTCACCTGGGCCGTCGCGCTGGTGTTCGCCGGATTCCAGCTCGCCCACCCGCTGATTACTTTTTGTTTCCTGCTCGGAACGGCTTACGTCTTCTCGGTGCTCGGGCTGGTCGCCGCGGTGTGGGCCGAGAAGTTCGAGCAGATCAACTTCTTCCCCACCTTCGTGATGCTCCCGCTGACCTTCCTCGGCGGCGTGTTCTACAGCATCAGCCGGCTGCCCGAGCCGTGGCGGACCGTCAGCCACTTCAACCCGATGGTCTACATGGTCGAGGGGCTGCGGTACGGGATGCTCGGAACGAGCGCGCTCCCCCCGGCAGTGGGCGGTCTCATGCTCCTGCTGCTGGCGGTGGCCTCGACCGCGGTGGCCTTCACCCTGCTCGCCCGGGGCTACAAGCTGAAGCAGTAGCGGCTCACGCCGGCGCGCGGCGGCGCTCGACGTCGGCCACGAAGCGGCGGAGGATCTCCCCCACCTCGTCGGGCTGGTCCAGATGGGGCCAGTGGCTCGCCTCCTCGACGAAGACGTTGGGGAGCTCGGGGACCGAGCCGCGCATCGCGAAGGGGCCGTCGAATCCCCGGACCGTGACCAGCAGCTTCGGGCCGGGGAAGCGCCGGACGACCGTGGGGTCGTACGCGAAGAGCGACTCCATGGACCCGAGGTACGTCTCGCGCGAGGTGAGGCCGAGGGTGGAGAGCACGTGCTGCCGCGTCTCCGGACGGGCCTCGTGGAGGATCTGCTCGAACCAGGCCCGGCTCGACGTCCGGAACCGCTCCGGCGCCATCCCCGCCCTCCACTCGGTGACCGCCTCCGGCGGAAGGCCGCGGACGTCGCCGGAGGCGTCGAGGAACACCGCGCCGGAGAAGCGATCGGGGAACCGCGCGACCGTCTCGGCGACCACCGCGCCCCCATAGCTGTGCCCGACGACGACCGGGCGATCCAGCTCGGCCGCGTCCACGACGGCGATGATGTCGGCGGCCATGGACGCGAGGTCGCGGCGGCCGTCCGCGGGCGACTCGGACTCGCCGTATCCCCGCTGGTCGAAGGTGACCACGGTGCGGTCCGCCGCCAGGAGCGGGGCCACCGCGTGCCAGTGGGTGCGGTCGGCGCCGCCGCCGTGCACGAGGAGGACGGGGGTGCCTCGCCCGCTTCCTTGCATCTCGACCCTCAGGCGACCCGCCCCGCCGGCGATCCAGTCCATGCGGCGGACGCTATGCCCGGAGCGCGGGCGGCCGCCACAGCAACGAGCACCGTGTTACAGGACGGCCGAAGGAATGCTGGCCGCACGTCCGCACATCGAGCCCCGTCGCGTCGCGGGAGCCGACTCCGTCGTGGTGAGCGAGATCTACCTCTCGCTCCAGGGGGAGTCGTCCCACCAGGGATTGCTCTGCAGCTTCGTGCGGCTGACCGGTTGTCACCTCCGCTGCCGGTGGTGCGACTCGGCCTTCGCCTTCCAGGGCGGGACACGGATGTCGGTCGCGGACGTGGTGGAGCGAGTGAAGGCGCTCGGGTCGCCGCGGGTCGAGGTGACCGGAGGCGAGCCTCTGCTGCAGCCGGGGGTGTATCCGCTGATGGAGGCGCTGCTCGAGACCGGGCTGGTGGTGCTTCTCGAGACCTCGGGCGCGATCGACGTCCGGCTGGTGCCCCCGGCGGTGCACAAGATCGTCGACGTGAAGTGTCCAGGCTCGGGCGAGGCGGACCGGAACGACTGGCGGTGCCTCGACAGCCTGACCCAGCGCGACGAGCTGAAGTTCGTGCTCGCCTCGCGCGAGGACTACGAGTGGGCGAAGGCGCGCATCGCCGAGCGGAAGCTCGATCGCGGACCGGCGGGGCTGCTGTTCTCCACGGTGCACGGCGAGCTTCCGCCCACCACCCTCGCCGAGTGGATCATCGCCGACCGGCTGCCGGTGCGGTTCCAGCTGCAGCAGCACAAGGTGCTCTGGGCGCCGGACGCGCGGGGCGTCTGAGCGCTCAGATGACCACGCGCGGGGCCGCGGTCGCTCGGTCGCCCGTGTTCGGCGTCCCGGTGGGCTCGATGAGAAGGATGTGGGCTTCCTCGTCGGCGACGGGACGGTGCTCGACGCCCTTCGGCACGACGTAAAGCTCGCCGGGGCCGAGCTCGACCACACCGTCGCGCAGCTCGATCCGGAGCCGACCCTTCAGGACCAGGAAGAAGTCGTCGGTCTCATCGTGCTTGTGCCACACGAACGGGCCCTTCAGCTTCGCAACCATGAGGTCGTGCCCGTTGAAGTGGCCGACCGTCCGCGGTCGGTAGTGCTCGGAGAAGGTCGAGAGCTTCGCTGCGAGGTTCACACCGGTCATGGCCGCGCTCCTTGGTTCCGGGCTTTCCAGGGTCAGCCCACCGCTCAGCGCACCGGCGCGAGCAGCTCGGCCAGACTGACCCGTGACGCGTGCACGCCGAGGCACACCGCCGCCACGCCGACGCAGGCGAACCAGGCCGGCACGAGGAACGCCTTCCGGCGGTGCTCGAACTGCCCCACCGCGAACCAGGCCACGTAGGCCGGGATGAGCAGCACCATCAGCCCCGTCCCCAGGCTCCGGCCGAAGGCGTGTCGGAGGATGGGGAGGGTCAGCGCTGCCGCGGCAACGGCGAAGATTGCACCCGTCCAGGCCAGCATCGTGCGAAGGTTCTCCCTTGCGGGGAGGTCTCTAACATGAGCGTGGTCCGCAGCGTCCTCTTCTGGGTCCTCTTCGGTGGCCTGGCCGGAACCTGGGTGGGAGGGTTCGTCTCCCGCGCGTTCCTGCCCTGGTTCAACACCCCTGGTGCGGGAATCCGGTCTCAGTGTGACTGCGAGCCGCTGGCCATCAGCACCGTCTCGCACACCCTGAGCATCCAGCTCGCGGGGCTGGTCATCGGCGCGGTCGTCTTCGCGGTCCTGGCGATCGTCTTCGGGGCTGGACGGAAGCGACGCGTGGAGCCGCCCGCTCCGGCAACCCCGCCGGCCGCCGCCTGAGGAAGGCCACCTTTTCCGGGCGACTGAGCTGCTTGAGCGCCCACTCGCGCTTGAGGGCGGCGCTCCGGTCCGCGGCCGGCTCGGCGTAGACCAGGCGAACCGGCAGCCGGCTCCGGGTGTACGCGGCGCCCCGGCCGGTGCGATGGACCCGGAGCCGCCCCTCCAGGTCGTTGGTGGCCCCGGTGTACAGAGAGCCGTCGCGGCAGCGGAGCATGTACACGCACCAGTCGGGCATCGCGGGCCCCAGGCTGGCCAGCCCGGGTGGCGCCATGCTACGGCAACGGGCCGCCCATGGCCCGTTTCCTCCTGCCCTCGCTCGCCGTCCTCGCGCTCCTCGGCTGTCAGAAGGCCAGCTCCGGAGACCGCATCAACATCGACCTTTCGCAGAAGCCGAAGGGGGGCAAGACGCTCGCCACCTTCAACGGCGGAAGCCTCACCGTGGAAGAGGTGAACCGTCAGCTCTCCGCGCTTCCGCCGATGGTGCGGATGCGGCTGCAAAGTCCCGCGGCGCGGAAGGACTACGTCGAGGGCCTGGTCCGGGTCGAGCTGCTTGCCCGCGAGGCCGTCCACCAGGGGCTGCAGAACGATCCCGAGGTCGTCGAGACGGTGAAGAAGGCGCTGGCCCAGCGAATGCTCCAGGTCACTCTGGAGAAGAACGCCCAGCAGCCCACGGAGGACGAGGTGAAGGCCTGGTACGACGCTCATCAGGCCGACTACGCGCGGCCGGAGACCGTCCAGGTCCAGGACCTCTTCCTCTCCGCCGACGCCAAGGACGCGGCGAAGCGGAAGGCGCGCACCGCCGAGGCGGAGAAGATCCGGGCCAAGGCGAAGGCACTGAAGCCCGAGGACGAGGCGGGGTTCGCGGCCCTGGTGAAGGCCAGCTCGGACGACGCGCTCACCAAGCAGATCGGCGGAGATCTGCGGGCGATGCCCTTCACCGATCTCGAAGCGCGCCACGGTTCCGAGGTGGCCAAGGCCGCGAAGGCGCTCCAGACCCCGGGTGAGATCTCCCCGGTCGTGGTCACGGACAAGGGCTTCCACGTGCTCCGGCTCAAGGCCCGCACGCCGCCCCACACCCTCCCGCTGGAGGAGGTGAAGTCGCAGATCCGCAACCGCCTCTTCAGCGAGCGGCGGACCACGGCCAGCGACGACCTGCTGAAGCGCCTCAAGGCCGACTCGAACTTCACGCTCGACGAGGGCGCCCTGGCGGAGCTCGCTCCCGCCCCGGTCGTGCCCGGCGCCATGGCCCCGGGCCATCCGCCCATGGGCGGCATGGTTGGACCTGGCGGACCGATCCGGCCGCCGTTGAGCCGGCCGCCGCCGTCCGGAACGCCCCCGCCCACGAAATGAGGAAGCTCCTCCGCCCGGGCGCGGCGCTGGTCCTTCTGCTCGCCGCCTGCCACCGCCAGCCCCCCCAGGACCCGAGCGCCGCCCCGGTGGCCTGGGTCAACGGGCAGGTCATCACCCGGGCGGAATTCGAG
>DASXGF010000239.1:0-17847 GCA_036489275.1 Myxococcaceae bacterium
TGGGGTCCACCGCGAGCACGCCGACCGACTTCCCCTGGGCGCGGAAACGGGCCACCACCCGGTCGGTGAGGGTGGACTTCCCTGCCCCCGGCGACCCGGTGATGCCGACCACGTACGCATTCCCCGTTCTCGGGAAGAGCGCCTGGAGGTCGGGGATGGCCGCGGGGTCCTCGTCGTCGATGCGGCGCATGAGTCGGCTCGCGGCGCGCACCTCCCCGGCCAGGACCCGCTCCACGAGCGAGCTCGGGCTCACGGCTCCTCCCCCTCGAGCCAGGAGATTTCCCCCGGGGACACGCCGAGGGCCCGCGAGGCCACGTCCCCCACGCCGGGGAAATCCTCGAGCTGGAAGTGGTCCGCCCACTTCTTGCCGTCCGGCCCGGCCAGGAGGCCCCGGAACGTCCGGCCCCGGACCCGGGCGGCGACGAAGCGGTACCGCTCGCCCCGGACGGTGAAGTCGCACACCAGCTCGAGCGCGCTGCCCGGCGGCACGCGCGCCGAGGGCCCGAAGCGCTCCGCCAGCTCACCGTAGCCGATGCCGGTGGGCGGTGCGCCCGTCTCCCCCACCAGCCCGAGCAGATGTGCCTGGAGCGACGGCGCGTCGGGGAACTGGCCGAGCGCGAACGGCGGGCCCACCTCGGACCGGAGGAGCGCGCCGGCCCGGTGCACCTCGAGCACCCGGAGCTTCCCCACCTTGTCTCCCCCGAGCAGGACCCGGAGCCCGCCGACCTGCGCCTCGGCGCGCACCTCGAGCGAGCCGGCGTCGACGGACGGCTGGAGCCCGAGCGCCTCGAGGCGGCTGGCCATGCTCTGAAGCCGGGCGACGTGCTCGTCGAACCCGGCCAGCAGCTGCGCCTCGAGCTCCGGGGCCTCGGTCACCATGTCCATTGCCAGGGGCGGAAGGCCGACCAGCTCCGGAGGGTCCACCGGGATGAGCAGCTCCTCGGCGACGGCGAGGGTCACCGCCGGCACTGGCCGCCGCGTGAGGGGGTTCACCACGGAACCCTGCAGCGGGAGCACGACCTCCGGTCCGGCCGCTCCCTCCTGCACCGTGAGCCCGAGCTGCGCCAGCCGTTCCGGTTCCATCGACCCCGTCTCAGGCCTTGAGGAGCTCCCGGGAAATCACCGTCCGCTGCACCTCGCTCGTGCCCTCGCCGATCTCGCAGAGCTTGGCGTCCCGGAGGTAACGCTCCACCGGGAACTCCCGGGTGTAGCCGTAGCCCCCGTGGATCTGCACCGCCTTGTTGCAGGCCTTGAAGGCGATCTCGCTGGCGAAGAGTTTGGCCATGCTCGCCTCGCGGCCGTAGGGGCGCCCGCCGTCGGCCAGCACCGCCGCCCGGTGCACGAGGAGGCGCGCGGCCTGGAGCTCCGTCTGCATGTCGGCCAGCATCCAGCGGATCGCCTCGAAGTCGCCGATGGGCTTGCCGAAGGCCCGGCGGTCCCGGGCGTAGCGGGCGGACTCCTCGAGCGCACCGCGGGCCAGGCCGGTGGACAGCGCGCCGATGGTGATCCGGCCCTTGTCGAGGATCTGCAGGGTATTGACGAAGCCCATCCCCAGCTCGCCGAGGCGCTGGCTGTCGGGGATCTCGACGTTCTCCATGATCAGCTCGCCGGTGTCCGAGCTGCGCATCCCGAGCTTGCCGTGGATGGCCTTCTGGCTGAACCCGGGCATGCCTCGCTCGAGGATGAAGGCGGTGATGCCCTTCTGCCGCCTGTCGGGCTCGGTGAGAGCCAGGACGACGAAGACCTGCCCCACCGTGCCCTGGGTGATGAACATCTTCGTGCCGTTGAGCACCCAGCGGTCCCCGCGGCGGACGGCGGTGGTCTTCATCCCCGCGGCGTCCGAGCCGCTGCCGGGCTCGGTGAGGCCCCAGGCTCCGAGCCACTCACCGCTGGCCAGCTTGGGCAGGTACCGCTTCCGCTGGGCGTCGTTGCCGAACACGCGGAGGTGGCTCGTGCCCAGGCCGTTGTGGCTGGCCACGGTGAGGGCCAGCGAGCCGTCGTACCGGGCGATCTCCTCGATGGCCACCGCCACGGCCAGGCTGTCCATGCCTGCGCCGCCGTACTCCTCGGAGACGAGGATCCCCAGCGCGCCGAGCTCTCCGAGCGCCTTCACGACCGCGGCGGGGAACTTCTCCTGGTGGTCCCATTGACGGGCGTACGGCTTGACGTGCTCCTCGCAGAACTCTCGGAGCGAGGCCTGGAGGGCGCGGTGGCTCTCGGGAAGGGTCAGGTCCATTCACCCCCCCTTCTACACCGGCAACACGCCGTGCTTCTTGGCCGTGCGGGACCGGAACCGGCGGGAGTAGGCCTCCAGCCGGCGTTCCAGCTGGTCCCGGAGCTCGTCGCCGGGGACCACCTCGTCCACCACCAGCTCCGAGGCGAGCTTCATGAGGTCCACGTCGGCCCGGTACTCGTCCCGGAGCGCCTGGACGTAGGCGGCCCGCTCCGCCTCGGGCTTGTCCTGGATCTTGTTGAAGAACACGGCGTTGACCGCGGCCTCCGGACCCATGACGGCGATCATCGCCTGGGGGAGCGCCAGGGTGACGTCCGGGCCGAATCCGGGGCCGGACATGGCGTAGAGCCCCGCGCCATAGGCCTTCCGCACCACCACCGAGATGCGGGGCACGGTGGCCTCCGACACCGCGGAGATCATCTTCGCCCCCGCCCGGATGATGCCGGCCCGCTCGACCTTGGTGCCGATCATGAAGCCCGGGACGTCGGCCAGGTACAGCAGCGGGATGTTGAAGGCGTCGCAGAGCCAGATGAACCGGGCGGCCTTGTCCGCCGAGTCCACGAAGAGCACCCCGCCCTTGTACTTGGGCTGGTTGGCGACGATGCCGACCGGCCGGCCGCCGATGCGGGCCAGGACGGTGATGACCTCCTGGGCGAAGAGCTTCTTCACCTCGAAGAGCGAGCCTGCGTCGACGAGCTCGTTGATCAGCGCGAACATGTCGAAGGGCTTGTTCTGGTCGGCGGGGATGATCTCGTCGATGCGTTTCCCAGAAAGGGCCGGCGCCTTCGCCGCGGCGATGGGCGGCTGCTCGGCGAAGCTGGAGGGGAAGTACGAGAGGTAGGCCTTCGCCGCGGCGATGGCCTCGTCCTCTGTCTTCACCAGGACGTCGCCGCAGCCGCTGACCGAGCAGTGCATGCGGGCGCCCCCCATCTCCTCGAGGGTGACCTTCTCCCCGATGACCATCTCGGCCATCCGCGGCGAGCCGAGATACATCGAGGCGTTGCCCTCGACCATCACCACCAGGTCGCAGAAGGCGGGGATGTAGGCGCCGCCGGCGGCCGAGGGTCCGAACAGCAGGCAGATCTGCGGCACCTCGCCGGACAGCTGCACCTCGTTGAAGAAGATGCGTCCGGCGTGGCGGCGGCCGGGGAACATCTCCACCTGGTCGGTGATGCGGGCCCCCGCCGAGTCCACCAGGTACAGGAGGGGGACTCTGAGATTTCGGGCCGTCTCCTGGATCCGGAGGATCTTCTCCACCGTGCGCGCGCCCCAGCTCCCGGCCTTGACCGTCGAGTCGTTGGCCATGAGGGCGACCGTCCGCCCGCCCATCTTCCCGAGGCCGGTGATGACGCCATCGGCGGGGAGGGTCGGGTCGGCGGCGTTGGCGAAGGTGCCGTCCTCCACGAACGAGCCCGGATCCAGAAGCCGGGCGATGCGTTCTCTTGCGAACAGCTTGCCCGTCTCGGAGTTCTTGGCGTGGTACTTGGGCGCCCCGCCCTCGCGGATGCGGGCGCGGCGCGCGCGCAGGGTGTCGTCGGCTGGCATGCGGCGCGGGGGCTTAGCACGGGGGGTGCCGCGCCTGTCAGGCGTTCCTACCGTTGGGCTTCAGTCAACCCATTTCCCCCAGGAGGAGCGCAATGGCGTTCTCGGACATCGTTGGAGGCTTCACCAAGAGCTACCTGTACACGAGCCTGGCGAGGGATGGCGTCAAGCTCTGGAACCGCCTCGGGGATCTCGACCTCCCGGAGATCGACAAGGAGCGGCTGATGCGCAAGGTGGGCGTCGTCCCCTACTCGCCGGGGGCGCGTGTCGCGAGCGACGTCGGCCTGTTCATCCTGGGCGGGATCGTGGGGGCGCTGGTGGCCCTGGCCCTGGCCCCGAAGGCCGGCGCGGAGCTCCGGAGCGACGTGCGTGACCGGGCGATGAACCTGTTCGACCAGGTGAAGAACAAGACCCAGGACGCAGAGCGGGCGACCGCCTAGCGTCCCTTCCAGACCGGCCGCCGCTTCTCGGCGAAGGCCCGGAGCCCCTCGAGGCGGTCTTCCGAGCGGAGGACCGTCTCGTACAGTTCCAGCTCCAGGGCGAGGGCGGCGTCCATCTCGAGGTCCATCCCCCGGTCGACGGCGTGCTTGGCCGCTGCGACCGCCAGCGGCGCGTTCTCGGCGATCTGCTCGGCGACGGCGAGGGAGACCTCCATCAGCCGGCCTTCCGGGGCGAGGCGCTGGACCAGGCCGATGGCGAAGGCCTCGGCGGCGTTGAGCCGGCGTCCGGTGAGGATGAGGTCCTTGGCGCGGCCGGCGCCGATGAGCCGGGCGAGCCGCTGGGTCCCGCCGCCGCCGGGGATGATGCCCAGCCTGACCTCGGTGAGGCCCATCTCCGCGGCGGGCGCAGCGACGCGGAGGTCGCAGGCCAGGGCGAGCTCGGTGCCGCCGCCGAGCGCCGAGCCGTTGATGGCGGCGATGAAGACGGTGTTGCTGTTCTCGAGCGTCCGGAAGGTACGCCGCAGCCCCCCGAGGAAGGCGCGGACCTCGGCCTCGCTCATGGTGGCGCGCTCCTTGAGGTCGGCCCCGGCGCAGAACGCCTTCTCGCCGGCGCCGGTGAGGATGACCACGCGCACCTCCTGGCCGCTCGAGACGCGGGCGACCCGCGCCTCGAGCTCGGCGAGGACGGCCCGGCTGATGGCGTTCCGCGTGTCCTCGGCGTCGAGCGTCCAGATCTCCACCGGCGCGCGGCGCTCCTCCCGGAAGGCTCCCATGTGTGCAATCTCCCTCGATCTCGGCCCCCGATGGCAAGGCAGGAGGTCTGCCCGTTAAGGTTGGACCTGCCGGCGCCCGGCGACGATGAATCGACGCGTCTGCCTCTTCGCCCTCTTCCTCACGCTGGCCACGCCTGCGCTGGCCCGCGTCGGGAGCGGTCAGCACTACAGCGGCTCGCACAGCTCCTCGGGCTCCCGGTCCTCGGGTGGCTCCTGGTCGGGCTCTGGGGGCTCGAGCTCCTGGTCGGGCGGTGGCCGCTCGACGTCCGGAAGCGACCTGGGTTTCCTCCTCTTCTTCCTGAGCCATCCGCTCTTCAGCCTGGCGCTGATCGGCATCGCCTTCGTGGTCTGGCGGAGCTACTCGCGGAGCTTCGGGGCCACGGCGAGCACGCAGCGGGCCTTCGAGGGGAGCGACACGCGCGAGATCGGGCCTCCCTCGGCGCGTGAGGTGACTGCCTGGGTGGACGCGCTCCATGCCTCGGACCCGGACTTCGACCTGGTCGCTTTCCTGGACCAGGTGAAGGCGCTCTTCCTGAGGGTGCAGGCGGCGTGGGCAGCCGGAGACGTGTCGCCGGTGCGGCGAGATCTGTCCGATGCGACGTTCCAGCGCTTCCGGGTGCAGCTCGAGCTGCTGCGCGCGCAGGCCGTGCGGAACGTGACCGCGGACATGGCGGTGCTCGATTTGCAGCCCGCGGGCCTGGAGCGGACGACGGCCTTCGACACCTTGCACGTGCGCATCCGTGCGCAGGCCCGGGACGTGGACGTGCCGATCTCGCTCTCGCCCCAGCAGGGGCTGGATCGGGCGCGGCATGCGCCGCTGGAGCCCTTCACCGAGGTGTGGTCGTTCGTCCGGCGTCCGGGGACGCGCTCGCGCAAGGACGGCATGGTTCCGCCGGGCAAGTGCCCGAACTGCGGCGCGCCGTTCGACGGGGGCGCGGCGGGCAACTGCACCTACTGCGGGGCGATCGTGAACAGCGGCGCCTACGACTGGGTGCTGGCGGAGATCACACAGGGGATCGAGGCCGGCAGCGCCCCGCCCGAGGTCCCGGGGCTGGAGGCGCTGCGGACGGCGGATCCGGCGCTGTCGCTGGAGGTGCTGGAGGACCGGGCCTCGCTGCTGTTCTGGGGATGGATCGACGCGCAGTCGCGTCGTGAGCCCGGCCGGATGGCGAAGCTGGCGTCGCCGGACTTCCTGGCCGAGACGGCGGCGGACGTCGCGTCGCTGCGGGCCCGGCAGCGAGTGCGGGTCTTCCTCCAGGCCGCGGTGGGAAGCGTGGCGGTGCGGGCGATCGAGAACGGACCGGCGACGACCCTGGCCCATCTGGAAATCCGCTGGAGCGCGCGGATGGCGGTGGTGCCGGAGGGCGGCTCCGTCGGCACGCCGGCCACCCTGCCCCAGCGATGGATCTTCACGCTGGCGCGGAAGCCGGGCGTGAGGACGGACCAGGCACGGGGCATGGCGACGGCGCGGTGCGGGAATTGCGGAGCGCCGCTCGGTGACTCGGTGCAGCCCACCTGTGAGCACTGTGGGGCGACGCTGAACGACGGGGCGCACGACTGGGTGCTGGTGCGGGCGGAGCCGGTCGAGGTGTGGGCGGCGCGGTCGCGGGTGGAGGCGGCTCCGCAAGGCGCCGCGGCGCCGGTGACTCCGGCGGGGCGCGACACGGTGCTCGACGCGGCGGAGCGGCAGCGGCTGCTCTACATGATGGCGGCGATGGCAGCCGCCGACGGTCAGGTGGACGACCGCGAGCGGCGGATGCTGAAGCTGTGCGCCGAGCGATGGGGCGTTCCCTACGAGAACGTGGAGCAGGCGCTGAACGCGGACCCGGCGCTGTTCGAGCGGCTGGTCCCGCCACCGGGTCCGGGTGGAGAGGCGTTCCTCCGGTCGCTGGTACAGATGGCGCTGGTCGACGGGAAGGTGGACCGCCACGAGCGCCGGATGCTCGAGGCCGCGGCCGGTCGCCTGGGGCTCACGGAGAAGCTCCCCGAGCTGCTGGCGCGGTTCGGGCTCGGCTAGTCGACGCGGTCACTTCGCGGGAGCCCAGCGAGCCTGAGCTCGGGCAACCGGCTCGAATCGATCGGTGACCTTCGCAGAGACTCCGTAGTGGACGACCTCGATCGGTCCGCTCGTCGGGCAGAGGACATAGGAGAGCGCGAAGACGGGATCGACCGGTCGTGGATCCTGGAAGCGGATCTCGGTGCACGGGATTCCGGAGGGGCCGCAGCGTCCGGTGAGGCGGCGCGCCACGCTCATCTTGCCCTCCCATCGGGCGAGGAGGGCCTTCTCGGTGTCGGCGCACGAGGTCGGAGGCGCTTCGACGAAGACCGTGGGGATGTGCCGGTCGACCCTGAACGGTCCGGTGTCGGTTCCGGCGCAGAGGACGGCGTGAGGTCCGTAGGAGGGTGGGCAGTCCCCGATCTCCCAGCCGGCCGGAACGAATGAGCTTCGGCGCTGGAGGTCCGAAGAGCCCGGTCCGGCGGTGAGCACGAGCCCACCGGCGAAGAGAACGATGAGCTGGGCAACTCGATGCAGCAGGGGCATTCGGTCTCCGGGGGCGAGGACGGGGGCTCGACGCGCCACGGCGCCGCCGATTGTCTTGCGCCCCACCCCGAGCGGCCAGATCGGCGAAACACGCAGCGAGCAGCCGGCCTGGCGGGGTCATGTCCGGATTCCTCGCGGCGTTCCGTCTTGTGGCACGACCCGGACACGCACCCGGGCCCCGCGCCTCGAACCGAGCGCAGCGGATCGGAGGAGATCATGCAGGCACAATCCGTCGTCCAAGAGCGACCGGGGCACACATCGAAGTACTCCCTGGGTTCGGAAGACCACGAGATCGCCCGTCTGGACGCGCAGGCGTCCCTGCTCCACCGGGCGACCGGCATGCTCCTGCGCGCCGGCGGTATCGAGCGCGGGATGCGCGTGCTCGACCTAGGCACGGGCCTCGGGCACGTCGCCTTCACCGCGGCCGAGCTGGTGGGACCCGTGGGACGCGTCGTCGGAATCGACCGCGACCCCAAGCTGCTCTTCACGGCCATCCGGAGGGCGTCCGCTTATCCGCAAGTAAGCTTCGTCGAGGCGGACGTCCGGACCTGGCGCAGCGAGGAGCCCTTCGACGCAATCGTCGGACGGCTGATCTTCTTCCACCTGCCCGACCGTCTGGCGGTGGTCCGGCACCACATCGAGTCGCTCCGGCCCGGCGGGCTGCTGGTGGCGCTCGACCTCGATCTGGGGTCGACCCGTGCCGAGCCCGCCGTGCCCCTCGCCGAGGAGGCCGTGAGGTGGACCCAGGCCACCTTCCTCAGCGCGGGCGCCTGTCCGACGATCGGAGCGCAGCTGGCCCCGCTGCTGACCGAGGCCGGCCTCGCCGACGTGCAGTCCATCGGGATCCAGGAGTACCTCGGCCCCGGCGACCCGCGAGGCACCCGGATTCTCTGCGGGGTCATGCGCTCGCTGGCGCCGCACGCTGCCGCCGCGGGGATCGCGACACCCGAGCACCTCCGCCCCGACACGCTCGAGGAGCGACTCGACGCCGCCATGGAGGCCGCGGGGGCGTCGCTCCTCTTCCCGGTGCTGAGCGCCGCCTGGGGACGGAGGCGCTGAGGGTCAGCCCGCGGCCTTCAGCAGCTCCCGGGCGATGACCAGCCGCTGGATCTCGCTCGTCCCCTCGTAGATGGTCTGCACCCGCGCGTCGCGCAGGTACCTCTCCACCGGGAACTCGTCGATGTAGCCGTAGCCGCCGTGGAGCTGCACCGCCTTGTCCGCGGCCCGGTTCGCCATCTCCGAGGCGAAGACCTTCGCCATCGACGCCTCGCGGGTGAAGGGTCGGCCCGACTCCTTGAGCTCGGCGGCGCGAAGGGTCATCAGCTCGGCGGCGGCGAGCTCGGTCTGGATGTTGGCCAGCATGAAGCGCACGGCCTGGAAGTCCGACACCGACTTCCCGAAGGCCTTCCGCTCCCGGGTGTACCGGACGCTCGCCCCGAGCGCCGCCCGCGCCACGCCGCAGGCCTGCGAGGCGATGCCGATGCGACCGCCGTCGAGCGCCATCATCGCCAGCTTGAACCCCTGCCCCTCCGGGCCGAGGAGCGCGTCCGCGGGAAGGCGGCAGTCCTCGAACTGCAGCGGGACGGTGGTCGAGCCGCGGAGGCCCATCTTGTCCTCGTGGCGGCCGGCGACGAGCCCCTTCGTGCCGCCCTCGACGATGAACGCCGACAGGCCACCCGCCCCCGGCCCCCCGCTCCGGGCCCAGACGACCATGACCCCCGCCCGGTCGCCGGAGGTGATCCACTGCTTGCTCCCGTTCAGCACCCAGCCGTCGCGGGTTCGTTCGGCCCGGGTCTCCAGGGCGGACGCGTCGCTCCCCGCCTGCGCCTCGGAGAGGGCGAAGGCGCCGGCCACCGCCTTGCCCGACGTGAGCCGGGTGACGTGCCGCTGCTTCTGCTCCTCGGTGCCGAAGGCGGTGATCAGCTCGGCGCACATGTTGGTGACCGCCATCGCCACCGCGGTCGACGCGCAGGCCTCGGCGATCTCCATCATCGCCAGGGCATAGGAGGTCGCCCCCGCCTCGGCCCCGCCGTAGGCCGAGGGCACGTTCACCCCCAGGAGCCCGAGCTCCGCCATCTCCGCCAGGAGCTCCGCCGGGAACTGCCCGCTCCGGTCCCGGTCGCGCGCCCCCGGCGCCACCCGCTCACGGGCGAACGTCCGGGCGGTGTTCCGGACCAGGGCCTGGGTCTCGGTGAGGTCGAGCCGCATCAGTGCACGGCCTTGAGGTTGAAGGGGTACTCCACCGGGTGGTCCTTCCCGTCGGGTGGCTTCGGGAAGGTCATGGTGGAGAGCACCGTCTCCACGCAGCGGTGGAGCGCCTCGTTCTTCAGCGTCGTCCCCTTCTTCACCACCTTGGGCTGCCGGACGGTCCCCTCGGGGGTGATGATGAAGTGGGTCTGGATCTTCCCGTCCACCGGCTTGTCGGTGCCGGCGAGGCTCTGCTCCCAGCAGCGCTCGATCTCCGGCTGCTTGGCCTTGACCACATCGCGCAGCGTGTCCGGGGTGAACGGCAGCTTCTCCGGCCCGGAGCCCCGCGCGGGCGTGGCTGGCCCCACCGCCGGCGCCGCGGAGGTCCCGGCGTCGGGGGCAGCAGGCGCGGCGGCGAGCACGACGAGAAGCGAGACGAGCATTGTCACTCCTTCAGAAGAGAACCGCTGATGACGATGCGCTGGATCTCGCTCGTCCCCTCGTAGATCTCGGTGATCCGCGCGTCCCGCACGTGCCGCTCGGCGTCGAACTCCTTGCTGTACCCTTGCCCGCCGTGGATCTGCAGGCCCTTGTTCGCCACCCGGCTGGCCATCTCGCTGGCATAGAGCTTGGCCATCGCCGACTCGGGTCCGTGGCGCACGCCCTGGTCCTTCATCAGCGCCGCCTTCAGCGTGAGCAGCCGGGCAGCGTCGATCTCCGTGGCCATGTCGGCGAGCATGAACTGGATCGCCTGGTGGTTGGCGATGGGCTGACCGAAGGTCTTCCGGTCCTGCGCGTACCGGAGCGCCTCCTCGAACGCCGCCCGCGCGATGCCGATGGCCTGCGAGGCGATGCCGATGCGTCCACCGTCGAGGGTGGACATGGCGACCTTGAACCCGTCGCCCTCCTTGCCGAGGAGGTTCTTCGCCGGGACAACCATGTCCTCGAAGAAGATGGAGCAGGACTGCGCCGCGGTGATGCCCATCTTCCGGTCCGGCTGGGCGCGGGTGAACCCCGGCGTGCTGGTGGGGACGATGAACGCAGTGATGCCGCGGTGGCCCGCCGCCCGGTCGGTCATGGTGAAGAGCACGATGGCGTCGGCCACCGGCCCGTTGGTGATCCAGTTCTTGCTGCCGTTGATGACGTAGCTGTCGGCCTTGCGGACGGCGACGGTCTTCTGGGCCGCAGCGTCCGAGCCGGCCTCCGGCTCGGTGAGGCCGAAGCACCCCAGCTTCTCGCCCCGGGCGAAGGGGACGAGCCACTCGCGCTTCTGGGCGTCGGTACCGAACTTCAGCACCGGATCGCAGTAGAGCGAGTTGTTGACGCTGGCGATGACTCCTACCGAGGCGTCCCCGCGGCTCAGCTCCTCGATGGCCAGCGCGTAGGCCACGTTGTCCAGCCCCGCCCCACCCCACTCCTCGGGCACCGCCACCCCGAGCAGCGACAGCTCGGCGAGCTTCTTCACCACCTCGTGGGGGAAACGGTGCTCCTCGTCCAGCTTCCGCGCGTGGGGGATCAGCTCCCGGGCGGCGAACTCCCGCGTCAGTCGCTGCGTCTCCCGCTGCAGATCGGTCAGTTGGAAGTCCATCGGTTTCCTTAGCGTCCGGTGAAGACCGGGGGCCGCTTCTCGAGAAAGGCCTTCATCCCCTCGCTCCGGTCCGCGGAGGCGAAGAGGTCGGAGAACAGCTGTCGCTCGATCTCGAGCCCGTCCGCGAGATCCAGGTCCGCTCCGCGGTCGATGGCCTCCTTGGCCCGGCGGACGGCGAGCGGTCCCTTCTTCGCGACCCGCTCCAGCGCGGCGCGGGCGTGGCCGAGGAGCTTCGGCAGCGGAACGACGTCCAGGACCAGGCCGATCTCCTTGGCCTTCGCGGCGTCGATCATGTCCCCGGTGAAGATGAGCTCCTTCGCCCGTGCGCGGCCGAGGAGCCGGGTGAGGCGCTGGGTCCCTCCGAAGCCGGGGAGGACGCCCAGGCTGACTTCCGGAAGCCCGAACCGCGCGTTCTCCGACGCGTAGATGAAGTCGCAGGCCAGCGCGAGCTCGCACCCGCCCCCGAGCGCAAATCCATTGACCGCCGCCACCACGGGAAAGGGGAGCGCGGAGATCGCGTCCATCACCCGCTGCCCGAGCGCCCCGAAGTGGCGCGCCCGGTCGGCGTCCATGCCGTTCATCTCGGCGATGTCCGCCCCGGCGACGAAGGCCTTCTCCCCCGCCCCGGTGACGACGACGCCGCGGACGTCCGAACGCAGCGCCAGATCCCCGGCGATCTTCTCGAGTTCCTGCAGCGTCCTGGTGTCCAGCGCGTTGAGCGACTTCGGACGGTCCACCGTCACCGTCGCGAACGGGCCCTCCACCTCCAGCCGCACGTTCACCTCGGCCATGCTGCCCTCCTCACCTCTCGTAGACGTGGAACCCGCGCCCGGTCTTCTTCCCCAGCCAGCCCGCGTCCACGTACTGGCGCAGGAGCGGACAGGGCCGATACTTCGGATCTCCCAGCCCGCGGTGCATCACCTCGGCGATGAAGAGCACCGTGTCCAGGCCGATGAAGTCCGCGAGCTGCAGCGGGCCCATCGGCTGGTTGGTGCCGAGCTTCATCGCGGTGTCGATGTCCTCGGCCGTGCCCAGGCCCTCCATCAGGGCATAGGCGGCCTCGTTGAGCATCGGGATGAGGATCCGGTTGACGATGAACCCCGGGTAGTCGCGCGAGGTCACCACCGTCTTGCCCATCGCCTGGGCGAGGCTCCGGGTCCGCTCGAAGGTGGCGTCGGAGGTCGCCGCCCCGCGGATGAGCTCGACGAGCTGCATCACCGGGACGGGGTTCATGAAATGCATCCCGATCACCGCCTCGGGCCGCTTCGTCGCGGCCGCGATGCGGGTGATGGGGATGGAGGAGGTGTTGGTGGCCAGCACGCCGCCCGGCCGCACCACCGCGTCCAGGTCCTGGAAGATGCGCCGCTTCAGTTCCTCGTTCTCGGTCGCGGCCTCGATGGCCACGTCGACGTCCTTCGCCTCGCGGGCAGCGGTCGAGGTGGTGAGCCGGCCCAGCGCAGCGCGTTCGGCGCCCTCGTCGATCTTGCCCTTCTCCCGCAGCTTCCCCAGCCCGGAGCGGATGCGTCCCGCTCCCTTGTCCACCGCGTCCTTCGCCACGTCGACCAGGGTGACGCGGAGTCCGGCGGTCAGCGCGACCTGCGCGATCCCCGCTCCCATCTGCCCGGCACCGACGACCAGCACGTGCTCGTTGGCCATGTTTGCCTCGGCCCGGCTCTCTACTGTCGGCCTCCGGGCCGGTCAACGGTCGGAGGGAGGAGTGGGGCGTGCACCACCTCCTCGCCGCCGACATCGAGGTCCTGCGTGCCGCGGCGCTCGGTCCCGTCGCGCACCCGGACGAAGCTCAGCACGCGGATGGGCCCCGCCCGAAGCGTGAGCTGCTGGGTCAGCGCGCCGGTGGTGGCGTCGGGCCATTCGGCGCGGGCAAGCAGCGTGTCTCCACGCCAGAGCTGCACCTCGGCAGAGACCGCTTCCAGACCGAACGGTCGGTCCCAGACGAAGGTGTGCGGCTGCGGAAAGAGCGCGCTCCTCCAGAGAAGGAGCCCCACCGCGACCAGGGCCAGCGGGATGAGCCGGCGCAGGAGCCGCGGGCGCTCGGGTCCCGTCGCCGCCGCCTCGCTGCCGGCGCTCACTCGTGCTTCTTCCGCGGCCCCTTCGCGCGGACGCTCGTGACCTCGACCTTCGGGCGCGGAGCCTCGCCGGCCTTGTGGTCGGGGTCTGGCACCAGCCGCACGTGCGCGGTGACCTCGACCCGCATCCCGGAGAGGAGCTGGAGGAAGTCTGCCCGGAGCTTGTCCGACCGGAGGAACCGCCGGACCTCCTCGGAGATCACCCGGCCCACCTCGTCCTTGGTGCGCTCGGCCTGGGAGAGCACGAACCCCAGCGCCTCCTTGGGCAGCTTCAGCTGACCGGCGAGGGAGCGGATCCCCTCCTCGGTCATGAAGAACGCGCCGAGGCCGGCGAACGCCACCTTGCGCATCAGCTCGACGAGCGGACCGCGCTGGCCGTCGCTCGCCGCGTCCGGCGAGTCGACGTCGAGCTGGTCCTCGTCCCGGCGAGCGTCCACCACGGTCTGGAGCCTAGCTCGCCGCTGGGACGGCCGCCGCCGGAGCGCGCGCCCCGTTGGCCACCGAGACGCGTCCGGCCACCGCCCTGGCCACGGACATGAAGGCCTGGGCCTCGGCCGAGTCGGGGTGGGCCGCGACCACCGGCCGTCCCTCGTCTCCGCCCACGCGCACGCGCACCTCGAGCGGAATCTCCCCGAGGAACGGGACCGCGAAGAGCTCGGCGGCCCGCCGCCCGCCACCGTGGTGGAAGATGGGCGTCGAGGTGCCGCAGTGCGGGCAGATGAACTGGCTCATGTTCTCCACGATGCCCAGCACCGGGACGTTGACCTTGTCGAACATTTGCTTCGCTCGCACCACGTCCGCCAGCGCCACGTCCTGGGGCGTGGTCACCAGCACGGCGCCCGCGGCACGGATGCTCTGCGAGACGGTGAGCACCACGTCGCCGGTGCCCGGAGGCAGATCCATCACCAGGTAGTCGAGCGCGCCCCAGTTCACGTCGCGCATCAGCTGCTGGAGCGCCCCGTGGAGCATCGGCCCGCGCCAGATGAGCGCCTGGTCCGGCTCCACCAGGAACCCGAGGGACATCACCTTCATCCCCAGGGCCTCGAGCGGCTCGAGCCGCGTCCCGTCGGGGCTGACCGGCCGCTGATCCGACAGGCCGGTCATCATCGGGATGGAGGGGCCGTAGAAGTCGGCGTCGAGCAGGCCCACCTTCGCCCCGTACTTGGCCAGGGCGACGGCGAGGTTCACCGCCACCGTGCTCTTCCCCACCCCGCCCTTCCCGGCGCCGACCAGGATGACGTTCTTCACCGCGGGAAGCATGCCGGTGCCCTGTGGCTGTCCGCGCACCTGCGCACCCCAGGTGACGTCCAGGCCGGTGACGCCCGGCACCTTCTTCAGGGCAGCCTCGGCGTCCGCCTGGATCTTCCCCTTCAGCGGGCACGCCGGGGTGGTGAGCTCGATGGTCGCGGCGACGCGTCCGCCGTCGATGCGGACCGACTTCACCATCCCCGCCTGCACCAGGCTCACGTTCAGCTCGGGGTCCATCACCATGCTCAGCGCTGCGAGCACGTCCTTCTCGGTGGGCATCGTCACTCCCATGACCGCACGGTCCCTGCTGCAGGGCGAGCACCCTGGCGCGGCGGCGCCGAGGCTGTCAAACCCTCTGTCACTCGAGCGCGGCCACCCGGGGATGGCCGTCCTCCAGCACCACCCGCACCGCGCCACCGGTCGGTAACGGCCAGCGGGTCTCGGTGCCCGACCGCTCGCCCGGGCGCTCGACGGCGGCCAGGGCCCGGGAGAGACGCTCCGCCGTCCCCGGGGCGGACTGGAAGTCGCGGGCGAGACGCTCCGGGGTGTACCGCGCACGCTCCGGCGCGGCGAGCCAGCGCCAGGCCTCGGCGAAGTCGCCCGCCCGGGCCGCCTTGACCAGGGCCTGGACGGCCTCGGCCGGCTGGCCGGTGGGAGGGGGCACGTCCAGCAGCTCCGGCGCGGACTCGGCGAGCGCAGCGCGAACCTGGGCGACGTGCGCCGCACGGGCCGCCGGGTCGGCGAGGCGGGCCTCGAAGGCGGCGCGGGCCGTCCCCTGGCGAAAGCGGGTGGAGGTCAGGGACCAGGCGGTGTCCAGGTCGTTCTTCTCCAGCGCGGCGAGGTAGGCCTCGGTCGGCGAGCCGTGCGGCGCGGTGGCGCAGCCGAGGGCGAGGAGCAGGCTGGCGGCGAGGCGGCGCACCTGGGAGTGGAAGCCTAGCCGCCGTCCGAGCCGAAGTCCTCGCTGCCCCGGAGCCCGGGCGCGGTCCAGCTCGGCCACCACAGGGCGTACACCGCCGGAGCGAGCGCGTTCCGGAGCAGCGACAGGAGCGGGAGCCGCCTCCTCGGAAGCCCGAACGGATGCAGCTCGAACCGGCGCGGCGCCTTGCCCGCGAGGGCGAACGCCCGCGCGCACGCGGCCTCGAACGAGCCGAGCGTGTCCACCAGCCCTGCCTCCTGTGCACGCGCGGCGGTGAAGACCCGGCCCTCTCCACGGGCCCGGACGGCGGGGCCGTCCAGCTTCCGGTGCTCGGAGACCAGCTCCACGAAGCGGGCGTACACCTCCTCCACGTCGGTCTCGAGGGCCTCCCGCTCCGCCGGGGACAGGGGGCGGGCCGAGGTGAGGAGCCCGGCGTGCTCGCCCCGGGTGAGCACCTCCCGGTGGACCCCCAGCCGGCTGAAGAGCTCGGAGAGGTCGAACTTGCCACCGAAGACCCCGATGCTGCCGAGGATGCTTCCCGGGCTGGCCCAGATCTCCCGCGCTCCGAGGGCGACCATGTATCCGCCCGAGGCCGCGACCCGGTCGACGTAGGCCACGACCGGCTTCCGCGCGGCGAGGCGCCCCACCTCGACCAGGACCAGCTCGGAGGCCAGCGCGCTTCCGCCCGGGCTGTTGACGTAGAGGACCGCCGCCGGGCTGCTCCGGTCCCGGGCCGCCGCGCGGAGCCCGGCGACGAGGGTCTCCGATCCGGCGATGGTCGGACCCATCGGCGGTGCGCCGGAGGGGGCCTGGGCGATCATCCCCGAGACCGGGATCACCGCGAGCCGGGTGGGCCGTCGCCAGGCCATCCACCGGACGCGAGGCCCGAGGTGGGCTCGTTCCCACTCGCCGAACGTGCCGATGCCTGCGGCGCCGGCGAGCGCATGGTCCTCGTCCCGGTCGAGGCCGAGCGCGGCCGGAAGCTCGACGTCGTCGGCGATGAGGTCCACGAGGCCCAGCGCCTTCGCCCGGGTCGCGCTGTACGGCCCCTGGTCGACGCGGGTCCGCGCCTCCTCGAGCTGCAGCCGCCGGCCCCGGGCGACGACCTCCACCAGCTCGGCGTGGCGCTCGTCGAGGAACTGCTCCAGCGCGGCGCGCTGGTTCGGCGAGACCTCCGCTCGGATGAACAGCTCGGGCGCGGTCTTGTGCTCTCCCCGGCGGACGAACTCGGGCCGGATGCCGAGCTGCTCGAAGGCCCGCCCGGCCGCGGTGGCCTCCGCCAGGAACCCGGCCAGCTCGAGTCGGCCGGCGCGATTGAGCGCGATGCGGTCCGCCGCGCAGAGGAGCGCGTACTCCCCGTTGCCGGCGCTCACCGCCGTGCCGACCACTTCCTTGCCCCGGGCGCGGAAGGCGGTGAGGCGGTCGGAGATCCACGCCCGCTTCCCCGAGGGGATCTCCAGGGCCTGGACCTCGAGGACGATGCCCTTCACCGCGGGGTCGGCGGCGAGCAGGTCGAGCGCCTCGTCGAGCAAGCGCAGCGAGGTCACCTGTCCGGGCGCGTGCCGCTCGCGTCGCCACGGCCAGCGCCGCTGGAACGGCTGGCGGTACGGCGGATCCCCCTTCAGGAGGAAGCGGACGTAGACCGGGGCATGGCGCCGCCGGAGGAGGCGGAAGGGAACGCGCAGGACTGCCACGAGGAGCAGGACCAGGTTGACCAGGGCGGCGACCAGCGGACGGAGCACGCCCGCTTCTCTAGCCGGATCGCGCCGCTCCGGCCGGACGATTTGCCCGGGAACCGGCCCTCGCGTTCCTCCCGGGCGTGACCCGCGTCACCCGGACTCCCTGACCGCTTCGGGGAGCGTTCAGGCCCCGGCGGGCGTCACCGCCACCTCGCCGCTCTCCTGCATCGCCACCGTGACGGGGAGGAACTCCTGGAGGAGCGCGGCGGTGACCTTGAGATGCGGCGTGATGCGGGCGGCGGTGAAACGGGTGGTGCCGGGCTTGGAGGCCCCCAGGCGTCCGGCGGCGAGCAGCCCGGCGGGAAGGAGGATCTGATCCGCCAGGTGCTCGTCCAGCGCGCCGGGGGACTGCATGAAGTCGGCGAGGGCGTGTGCCGCCTTGGCTCCGACCTCCTCGGGCGCCGCGTTCTTCGCCCCCACCGCCGCAAAGGCGGCGAAGGTGTTCTCGAACTGCGCCCGGATGAAGACCAGGGTGCCCGGGGTCTTGCCCACCGGGAGCGGGAGGTTCTCCGCGTGGCAGTAGATGCCGCGCTCCCGCAAGGCGTTCTCCGC